>CAYLHK010000013.1:47262-50332 GCA_964383295.1 uncultured Rhodovulum sp. | reverse complement strand
TCGCCGAGAACGCGGGCGTCGACGGCGCCGTGGTTGCCGGCAAGATCATCGAGTCGACCGACGAGGCCTTCGGCTTCAACGCGCAGACCGAGGAATATGGCGACATGTTCAAGTTCGGCGTGATCGACCCGGCCAAGGTCGTGCGCACCGCGCTCCAGGACGCCGCCTCGGTCGCCGGCCTGCTCATCACCACCGAGGCCATGATCGCCGACAAGCCGGAGCCCAAGGGCGCGGCCGGCGGCATGCCGGGCGGCATGGGCGGCATGGGCGGCATGGACGGCATGATGTAAGCATTCCGGCCCAGAATATGGTCGGAAAGTGGAAAGGGCGCCCGAGGGCGCCCTTTCTCGTTGCGGGGCTTCGTTGCGCCCCGCAGCGTAGATCTCGCCTCAGCCCGCGTGGGCGGGGCGCGCCTCCAGCTGCTCGCGGGTCTCGTCGATATAGACCCGCACCGTGCCGCCCTCGTCGCGCATGATCTGCAGCTCGTCGAAGTCGAGCGCCACCGAATGCGCGCCGATGCCGAGGAAGCCACCCACATCGACGACCGCATGTTCGATCGTGCCGTCTGCCCCAAGCACCAGCTCGCTGACGCTGCCGATGCTGTCGTCATTGAGGTCGTAGACGGTGGCACCATCGAGATCAGCCGCCGTCAGCTGCGCGTAGTCGACATCCGCGAAGCCCTCGCGGGTGAAGGCCGGGCGTGTCATGACCGGATCGGTGCCCGGCGCAGTCGCGACCGGCGCCATGGCCGGGTCGGCGGGCGCGGCCGCGGGATCGCCCGGCGCGACCGCCGGCGCGGTCTGCGCCAGCGTGTCGGTCCGCTCGTAGCCCGGCGCGGCCTCCAGCGCCTCACGGGTGCTGTTGACGGCGACGAAGTGGTTGCCGTTCTCGTCGCTCAGGAAATGCACCTGGCTCATGTCGAGCGCCACCGTGTGGACGCCCATGCCCAGGAAGCCGCCGATATCGACGAGGACCGCTTGGACCTGACCGTCGGCCGAAAGCGCGATGTCGTTGATCTGGCCGATCGAATCCCATCCCGAGCGGTCGGCCGAGGCCACCGGATCGGCGCTGTAGGTGCCGTAGTCGGCCGCGGAGCTGTATACGTCCATCCCGATCAGGTCCGAGGCATAGCGATTGTCGGCTTGGGCCGTCGGCAGGAACAGCGGGTCGGTGGCCATCGGATCCGCGGACGGAGCGGCGGCCGGATCCGAGTGCTGCATCTCCGGAGTCGCGCCGGCGCCGGGCTCGGCCGGCACGGCGTCCTGCGCCAGGAGCGGGCTGCTCACAAGCAGCGCAATGGTGGCCGTGGTTGCGAGAAACGTCTTCATCAGTACATCCCCATTCTGTGCGGCGGGCGATCAGCCCATGTGGTTAGTCAACCCGCCCGACTGGATTCGGATGCATGGACTTGAGGATTTCATGCTGTCAGGCGCCGGCCGCCCCGGCGATGGCTGCCCGGTCTGATGCCGGCGGTGCATTTTCTTGACGCAAGCGCGCGCGCCCGCCTAGTCTGACCGCGGGCGGGCCCCGGCTGCCCCCCGCTTCGCAAAAGGGACAGGAATGGGCAAGCGCGACGACCTGATAGCCACATATGCGTCCGACCTTAAGGACAAGTGCGGCGTGACACCCGACATTGAGCTGCTGACCAAGGTCACGATCGGCCTAGGCCCCGTGATCTACAACAGTGACGGCTCGCTCGTCGCCGGCAGCGACCAGACCGAGCTCGACACGATCCGGCAGAACTTCCTGATCAAGAAGCTCGGCCTCGCCGACGGCCCCGAGCTCCAGTCGGCAATCGACAAGGTCATCGACCAGTACGGCCGCTCCCATCGCACCAAGCACCGCGCGGTGATCTACTATCTGCTGGCCAAGCATTTCGGCAAGGAATCCGTCTACGCCTGAGCCTGCCCGTCGCTCATTAGACGACGGACAGGGTGACGCGGCCTGTGGATAACGTTCCGGTGGCCGCGTTTCCTTGACATTTCAAAGAGATGGGGGCCGTAACAACTTGTTACGGCCCCCAGCGCGACGCGTTACGCCCGCGGCGTGATCCGCGTGAAATGTCCCATCTTGCGCCCCGGGCGCGCCTCGGCCTTGCCGTAGAGATGTACCGCCGCCCCCGACATCGCGGGCGCCGCAAAGACCTCGTCACCGATCAGGTTGGTCATCACCGCATCCGAATGCCGCCGCCCGTCGCCGAGCGGCCAGCCGGCAATCGCGCGCACATGGCTCTCGAACTGATCAGTCAGGCAGGCGTCCTGCGTCCAATGGCCGGAGTTGTGGACCCGGGGCGCGATCTCGTTGACCACCAGACCTTCGCCGGTCACGAACATCTCCACCCCGATCACGCCGACATATTCGAGCGCGTTCAGGATCCGCCCCGCCAGCAGCACCGCGTCCTGGGCCAGTCCCGCCCCGATCGCCGCCGGCACCGTGGTCGTGTGCAGGATGCCATCGCGGTGCAGGTTCTCGCCCGGATCAAAGGCCGCGACCGCCCCGTCCATCCCGCGCGCCGCCACCACCGAGATCTCGCGCTCGAAGGGCACGAAACCTTCCAGCACCGCCGGCTGCCCGCCGATCTCGGCCCAGGCCGCCGCGGCATCGGCGCCCGGCGCCAGCCGAACCTGCCCCTTGCCGTCATAGCCGAAGCGCCGCGTCTTCAGGATCGCCCGCCCCCCCATGGCGGCCAGCGCCTCCGCCAGCGTCTCGGGTCCGTCCACCGCCGCATGTGGCGCCACGGCGAGGCCCAGCCCCGACAGGAACGCTTTCTCCGCCAGCCGGTCCTGCGCCACCTCCAGCGCCCGCCGCCCGGGCCGCACGGGCCGCAGCCCCGCCACCACGTCGACGGCCGCCAGATCCACGTTCTCGAACTCGTAGGTCACGACATCGACCCCGGCGGCGAAATCCGCCAGCGCCGCCGCATCGTCCCAGCCCGCCCGAACCACCCGCTCGACCACCGGCGCCGCGCAGGGATCGGCCGCCGGCTCGAAGACATGGGTGCGCAGCCCCAGCCGCGCGGCGGCCAGCGCCAGCATCCGCCCGAGCTGGCCGCCGCCGAGAATGCCGATCC
>CAYLHK010000013.1:4977-47252 GCA_964383295.1 uncultured Rhodovulum sp. | reverse complement strand
AGCGGCTCAGAGATCATCGGGAGCCTCCGCCACCGCCGCGCTCTGCGCCGCGCGCCAGGCCTCCAGCCGGGCCGCCAGCTCTGGATCGGTGGTGGCGATCAGCGCGGCCGCGAACAGGCCTGCATTCGCCGCCCCCGCCGCCCCAACGGCAAAGGTCGCGACCGGAACCCCCTTCGGCATCTGCACGATCGACAGAAGCGCATCCATCCCGCGCAACTCGCCCACGGCCACCGGCACACCAAGCACCGGCACCCGGGTCTTGGACGCCAGCATCCCGGGCAGATGCGCCGCCCCGCCGGCGCCGGCCACGATGGCCCGCAACCCACGGCCGGCGGCAGCCTCGGCATAGGCGAACATCCGGTCGGGCGTGCGATGCGCCGAGACGATGCGCACCTCATGCGCGACGCCCAGCGCGGTGAGCGCCTCGGCAGCGCCGCGCATCACTGCCCAGTCGGACTGGCTGCCCATGACGATCCCGACCAGAGGGGCGGTCCCGGGGTTGCTCATGCGATGCTCCGTGAATTTCGAGGCGGCGACTATATCCGCCGGCCCGGGGCGCGCAAGGCGCCGCCGCCGCGCGTCAGGCGATGATGTCCGGGGTGATGTCGTCGAGGATCTGCTGCATCTGGTCCTTCAGGTGCAGCTTGCGCTTCTTCAGCCGGCGCACCGTCAGCGGATCGGCACGGCCCTCGGAATCGAGCGCTGCAATGGCGTCGTCCAGGTCGCGATGCTCGCTCACGAGGATCTCGAGCTTTACCCGCAGAACCTCGTCGCGCGACATCTTTGGCGGCTCGGTCATTGGCGATCGGCTCCAGCGTGATCATCACCTTATAGCTGCGCGGGGCCCCTCCGCCTAGTCCCGTCGCCCTTGCAAAGACCCTCTCGCGCCCCCATTTTCACCGGGTGCGGCTGCCTTTGGGGGCCGTGCCGGCAGGTCGCTTGGATCAAGGACTTTGGCAGAATGACGAAGGTCACATTCGCCTCGCATCCCTTCCTTCTGGGGTTCGAGCAGCTCGACCGACTGGTCGAGCGCACGGCCCGGACGGGCAACGACGGCTATCCGCCCTACAACATCGAGGCGACGGGCGAGGGCGCCTGGCGGATCACGCTCGCGGTGGCGGGATTTTCCGAGAGTGACCTCTCGATCATGCTCGAGGCCAACCAGCTGGTGGTCCGCGGCCGTCAGGTCGACGACACCGCAGAGCGCGCTTTCCTGCACCGCGGCATCGCCGCCCGCCAGTTCCAGCGCAGCTTCGTGCTGGCCGACGGGGTGGAGGTCTCCGGCGCCGCGCTGGAGAACGGGCTCCTGCACCTGGAGCTCAAGCGCACGGAACCCGAGACGGTGGTCCGCGCGATACCGATAAACGGCCGGAAATCATGAGGAGCGAGCAATGACCGATTTTCCCAGCTTCCCCTCCGACACTCACGGCGATCGGCAGATCGTCTACGTCCGCGAGGTCAAGACCGCCGACCTTCCCGCCGAGATCCGCAAGCAGACCGGCTCGCTCGAGCATCTCTATGCGATCCACGCGGCGAACGGCGAAGTGCTGGCGCTGGTCCCCGACCGCAAGCAGGCCTTCGTGGTGGCGCGGCAGAACGAGTTCTCGCCGGTCAGCGTGCACTGACCGGCGGACCCTGAAGAGGGTCTGCACGAAAGGGCGCCGAACCTGCGCGGGGCGGCGCCTTTTCTTTTCACGAGGGAGTGTTTGCGGCTATTCCGCCGGCTCGACCTCGGCCAGGACCTTCGCATCCTCGGCGGCGAGGAAGCGCTCCGCCTCCAGCGCCGCCATGCAGCCCATGCCCGCCGAAGTGACCGCCTGGCGGAACACATGGTCAGTGATGTCGCCGGCCGCGAAGACGCCGGGGATGTCGGTCGCCGTCGAATCCGGCTTCGTCACCACATAGCCGCCGTTGTGCAGCGACAGCTGGCCTGCCACCAGCTCCGACGAGGGCGCATGCCCGATCGCCACGAAGACACCGGTGCAGGGGATGACCCGCTCCAATCCGTCGCGCACATCGCGCACGCGCACGCCGGTGACGCCCGGCGGCGTGGTCTCGCCCAGCACCTCGTCGAGCGCGTGGAACCACAGCGTCTCGACCCTGGGGTGCCGGAACAGCCGGTCCTGCAGGATCTTCTCGGCCCGCAGCTCGTCGCGCCGGTGGATCAGCGTGACCTTGGACGCGAAATTGGTCAGGAACAGCGCCTCCTCGACCGCGGAATTGCCGCCGCCGATCACCACGACCTCCTGGCCGCGGTAGAAGAACCCGTCGCAGGTGGCGCAGGCCGAGACGCCGAAGCCCTTGAAGGTCTCCTCGCTCGGCAGGCCCAGCCACTTCGCCTGCGCGCCGGTGGCCAGCACCAGCGCGTCGGCGGTGTAGACCGTGCCGGTCTCGCCCCAGGCCGTGAACGGCCGGCGGCCGAGGTCGAGCCTGGAGATATGGTCGGCGATGATCTCCGCGCCGGTGGCCCGCGCATGGGCCTCCATGCGGGTCATCAGCTCGGGGCCGAGGATCTCCGCCTCGCCGGGCCAGTTCTCGACCTCGGTGGTGATCGTAAGCTGGCCGCCGGGCTGGATGCCCTGGATCAGGATCGGCGCGAGCATGGCCCGCGCGCCGTAGACCGCGGCCGTATAGCCGGCCGGGCCCGACCCGATGATCAGCAGCCGCGTGTGGCGTGTCTCGCTCATGGCCTCGTCCTCCGGCATGGGCTCCCCATATAGTCGGCCCGGCCGGGGCTGTGAAGCGCAGCCGGAACATGCCAGCCATGCGGGCCGGCACTTGCGGGCACTGCGCGCCCAGGACCGATAATTGCCATCCCGCGGACCCTGGGCTATCAATATGCCGCCCAGACGGAGACCTCCGCCCCATGCATGGCGAAAAGCTCGACCCGATCGACCGAAAGATCCTTGCCGAGCTGCAGGGCGACGGGCGCATGACCAACGTCGAGCTGTCGCGCCGCGTCGGCATCTCGGCGCCCCCCTGCCTGCGCCGGGTACGGGCGCTGGAAGAGGCGGGGCTGATCAAGGGCTATCACGCGGACATCAACGCCCGCGAGCTTGGCTTCGACGTGCAGGTCTTTGCCATGGTGGGGCTCTCCAGCCAGGCCGAGCGCGATCTCTCGGCTTTCGAGGCGCTGGCCCGCAGCTGGCCGCTGGTACGCGAGTGCCACATGCTGAACGGCGAGATCGACTTCATCCTGAAATGCATCGCGCCCGACCTGTCGACCTTCCAGAGCTTCCTGACCGAACACCTGACCGCGGCGCCGAACGTCGCCTCGGTCAAGACGAGCCTCGTCATCCGGTGCGGCAAGGACGAACCCGCCGTGCCCTTCGACGTCTATGAGGCCCGCGTCCGCGCGACCGGCTGACCGGCGGCGGGTGGACAGCGCCGGGTCAATCCGGAACTGACCACAATTGTATGGAAAGTCAGATTGTTGAGCGACCCCGGGCGGTCCTACATCCGCGCTCGCAGTGCTGCCGGAACCAATCCGCGCAGCGAATTGCCGAGAAAGATCCGTCCCCGTCCCAGATCTTCCGGATAGAGCACCGCCTCGCGGGCCTCGCCGCGCGCCAGCAGCTCGCCCCTTAGCACGCCCGGCAACAACCCCGCGGCCAGCGGCGGCGTCAGCAGGCCTTCGCCGCGGTCGAGGAAGAGCGTGGTGATCGTCCCCTCGCAGAGCTCGCCGCGCTCGTTCATCAGCAGAGCCTCGTCCACGTCCGGGGGCAGGGCTGCCCGCGCCGCGTCATGGGCCTGCCTGACGCTGGACTTGAGGCGCAGCCAGGGATCGCTTGAGCGCAGGCGCTCGGCGGCCAGCACCAACGCCCAGACCGGCCGCCCCGGCGCCAGCGGCGCCGCGGTGACCTCGACCGAGCCGTCGCGCGCCAGCGTCAGCCGCACCCGCAGGTCCCCGGCGCCCTCCACGCGCGCCAGCGCCAGCTCCACCGCCTCGCGTGTGAAGGCAAAGCCCAGCGCCGACGCGGCCGCCGCCATCCGCGCCAGATGGGCATCGAGCCGGCGAAAGCCTCCGCCGGCCTCGCGGCGGAAGGTCTCGATCAGCCTCAGCTCAGGGGGGTGAGGTCTGCGAAGCGTGCCTTCCACAGCGCCTCCTCGTATTCCGCTTCCGCCTGCGAATCTGCCACGATCCCGCCACCGACGTTCAGCACCGCCTCGCCGTCCGGATGGAGGGCCAGCGTGCGGATCGCAACGTTGAAGCACGCCCGCCCGTCCGGTGCCGCCCAGCCGATCGCGCCACAATAGGCGTCACGCGGCTGCGCCTCCAGCTCGCGGATGATCTCCATCGCCCGAAGCTTCGGCGCCCCGGTGACTGATCCGCAGGGAAAGAGGGCCGCCAGCACCCGCGACAGCTCCACCCCCGGCAGGAGCTTCCCGCGCACCCGGCTGACCATCTGATGCACGGTCGCATAGCTCTCCACCGCGAACAGCTCTGGCACCCGCACCGAGCCCACCTCGGCGATGCGCGAGATGTCGTTGCGTAGAAGATCAACGATCATAAGGTTTTCCGCCCGGTTCTTCGGGTCTTTCTGCAACCATTCGCGCAGGCCGGCGTCGCGCACCGGGTCGGCGTGGCGCGGCGCGGTGCCCTTCATCGGGCGGGCTTCGATCCGGCCGTCGGCAGCGATCGAGAAGAAGAGCTCGGGCGAGCAGGACACCAGCGTCGCGCCGGGCAGGCAGACGAGCGCGCCGTGCCCGACCGGCTGGCGTGCGGCCAGCGCTGCGCGGATCGCCCCGGGATCACCCGACCAACGGCCCCGAAGCGGCATGGTCAGGTTCACCTGATAGACGTCGCCCGCTCGGATGTAGTCCGCCGCCCGCGCGAAGGCGGTGCGATAGGCGGGCAGATCCCAGTCGGCGCGGAAGCTTCCCAGATGGGCGCCGGCGGCCGCGCGCGCCGGCACCTCGCCCGGATCCGCGAAGACGCCGAACTCCATGAGCGGCAGACGCCGTCCCTCTGGCATGAGCGCCGCCAGCCGCGGCTCGAAGGCAAGGCCGAGCTCGTAGGCGGCATAGCCCGCGACCCAGGCGCCCTGGGCGCGCGCCTGGTCAAGCGCCGCCAGCGCGCCCGGCACATCGCCGGGCTCGTCGGCGCGGATGATGGCCGAGGGCCGCGCGAAACGCGCCGGCCGCCCGCCGGGCCCGTGGTCCAGTTCGATGAAGGGATCCGTGCTCACCTGCGCTCCGGCCGGCCGTCCGTCCTGCGCCTGATGGGTCGCCGGCGCGGCGAGGTCAATGCCCCGGCGTCACTCGAAGAGCGAGCCCTCGATGTCCTCGCCGGTCATGCGCTGGTACATGTGCTGGTTCCAGTAGGGCGTCCAGCAAACCAGCGCCTTGCCGGTGCCGGCGAAGACCCGGAGGCGTCGCTGTCCCGAGATGTAGTTTCGCGGGAACCGCGCCGACCGCTGGGAGCTGAATTTCAGCCCCGCCGTGCGCCCGAGCACCAGCCGCCCCTGCACCCGCAGTTCCGTGTCCGCCACATCCACGGTCTCCACCGGCCCCGGCGCGTTGATCGCCACCCGGCCGTCGCCGGCCACGGTCGTCTTCCAGCTGAACAGCCCGTCGCCGGCCCAGAGACTCGTCCATATCGGCTCGCGATGCAGGCCGAGGTTCACGCTGCCCTCCGAGGCCCAGTATACACCGGGCTCCAGGATCCAGTGCTCGCCCGGATCCACATCCATCACGTGATAGCCCCCGAGCGAGGGCTGCAGCAGGATCGACCCTGTCCCGGTGTAATAGGGCCGGATGCGCGCCTCGCTCGTGAACCAGGACCGGATGACATCGCCCGTCCCCGGCAGCCGCGGGGTCAGGGTGATGTCCCCGCGCATGTTCGACATCGCCCCTCGGCGGGCGCGCACGGTCTCGTCGTGGATGTCGACGCGCACCTGACGCATCCCCTCGACTTCGCGGATGACGAATTCGGCCATGCCCTCAGCTCACCGGTTCGTCCCAGACCATCACACGATCCCAGAGCATCTCGAATGCCCCCGGCCCGAGACCGGATTCGCCGCGCAACGGGCGGTCCAGGGTGACGATCACGAACAGGATCACGCCGAGGAAGAAGGCCGTCAGCGAGGCGAGCACGAAATGCTGCACCTGGCGCATCTTCAGCATGACGAGGAGCACGATATTGATCGCCGCGCCGACCATCACCGCATACCACAGGACCGTCGGCACCCCGGTGACGACCGCGGCCAGCCGCTGCTGGCGCGCCCGGCTGAACTCCTGGAAGGCCGAGGTCGCTTCGGCATGCAAAATCTCGCGTCCGCGCGTCGCCGGCTCATAGAGTGCGAGCTCCTGGCGCATCGCATCGGCCCGGTTGAACCCGCCGTTCAGGAATTCGCCGTCCCGATGCGCAGGCCAGTCGCGGTAGATGGTGAAGAGCACATAGTCACGCATCAGGGCACGCATGTCCGACCGGGTCGGCTCGGGATAGGAGTTCATGTCCGTGTAGATCGCGCCCAGCACCGTCGCCTCGTTCAGGATGCCCTCGCGCGCGCGCTCGCTGTTCTGGTAGACGGCAACCGTCAGCAGGCCGAGCAGCAACCCGTAGAACAGGCTGAACCCGCCCGTCGCCAGGCTGATCGATTCGTTGAACCCCGGACCGGTGCCCAGCAGGAGCCGCAGGACCGGCTTGACGACCAGCAGCCCCAGCAGCACCAGCGAGATCGTGGCCAGCGAGAAATAGAGTGCGAGCGTCCGCGTCGGGACGTCGTATATGAAGTCAGGCATGGTCCCCCGGCGCGGGCCCCCCAAATGGCCGGCGCCGGAAGAGTGACGGCGATCGGCGTCCGGTTCAACCGAGATTCTGCTTTGTGCTGCCGCGCGCCCCGGTCTATTCCTGCACGGCCTTTCCCGGAGCCCTGCGATGCGACGAGCTGCCATCATTCTTGCCCTCATGCTCGCCGTCCTGCCCGCAGCCCGTCCAGGGACCTTGGCCGCGCAGGAGCGGTTGCGGCTCTTCACCCTCGGTTCAGGCGACGTCACGGGCACCTACTTTGCCGCCGCCAACGCGCTCTGCACCTCGGTCAACCGCGCGAACCCCTTCGTACTGCGCTGCAGCCCCGAGCCGACCTCGGGCTCGCTCTACAACCTCTCGATGCTTGCCGCCGGGGAGCTCGACTTTGCCATCGTCCAGGCGGATTGGCACCGCATCGCCTATGAGGGCGGCGGGCCGGTCGCGAGCGGAGTGCCCCTGAGCGAGATGCGCAGCGTGATGGGCCTCTACCCCGAGATGATCACCATCGTCGCCCGCCGCGATGCCGGCATCACCCGCGTCGAGGACCTCGCCGGCAAGCGCCTCGACATCGGCCAGCCCGGGTCGGGGCGCAACGCCTCGCTGTCGCGGCTCTTGCCCGCGCTCGGGCTCGAGCGTGAGCATCTCGCGATGCTCGAGGAACTGCCGGCCGCCAGCGCCTACGGCGAACTCTGCGCTGGGCGGATCGATGCGACGATCATCATCACCGGCCACCCCAACCCCGCGCTCGCCCGGGTGCTCGCGGACTGCGATGCGGTCATCGTGCCCTTCGCCGGAAGCCCGGCGGTCTCGGCGGCTGTCGCGGAGAACCCTGCGCTCCTGCCGGCGGTGATCCTGCGCGGGACCTATCCGGGGCAGGAGGCCGACGTTCTCACCCGTGCGGTCAACGCGACGATCGTCACCCGCGCGGATGTCGACCCCCTCATCGTGCGCAGCTTCGTCACGGCTGTGCTCGACGACCTGCACGCGATCGGCGTGCGCGTGCCGGTGCTCGAAGATCTTTCACCGGAGGTCATGCGTGCCGATGGCCTGACCGCGCCGCTGCATCCGGGGGCGGAAGCCGCCTTCGACGCGGCGGCGGAATAGGCCCGTACCGACCGCGGCGGTCAGCGCAGCGGCACGGCCCCGTGAAAGAAGAAGGACCCGAGCCCGGTGGTGAAGACGATCGCTCCGCAGATCGCATGCAGAACCACCGCCATGGCAAAGCCGCCGCGCGACAGGTAGCCTTGGGCAAAGATCGCCCCGCCGATGACGGTCAGGCCGAACGCCACCCAGTTCCAGAACATCAGATGCGCCAGGCCGAACAGGGCCGCGTTCGCTGCCACGGCAATCCGCCGGTCGGGAAACAGCGCACCGTAGCGGCGGAAGAACAGCGGGCGAAACACCAGCTCCTGGGGCAGGGCTGACAGCAGCGGATAAAGCGCCATGATCGTCAGCCACAGTTCGGGCGAACGGCGGGGCAGGGCGAAGGCGCGCCCCGGAACCAGCCACAACACCAGCGCCGTCGTGACGATGGCCGTGCCCGCTGCCACCAGCGCCACCCACCGCCAGTCGATGCGCGTCCAGCCCCGCGTCAGCTCGCGCCAGGAGAATCCCGGCGTCAGCGCCAGCAGCACCATGCCAAGCGCGGTCGCGGCGAAAAGCACCCGCCACATCCACGACGGCGGCAGAACGAACGCCAGCACCAGCGGCACCCCGAGATAGAGGAGCCCGAACTCCGCCACACGCAGCCCGTCCAGGCTGGCGCGTTTTTGCCCTGTAATCGTCATGACGCCACGCCCTACCTCATCCGCGCGGCGCGCGCGATCACCTCGACGCGATCACACCCAGGCGGCGAAGTCACGTCCATGAACGCCGATCCAGTCACCCATCGCCTGCGATAGGGCCTGATAGGCTGCCCGCCCGATCGCCTCGCCGGCGTCGGTATGCTTGCCGGCATGGGTCAGCGCCCCTAGCGGGGCCGCGAGCGCGATGCAGTCCGTTCCGGTCCCGCTCGCCAGGCCGGAGGGCAGCATCAGCCCGCCCTCGAGCATCGCCACCGAGCGCGCCTCGGCCACGAGGCTCAGCGCCTCGGCCATCGCGCCCTCGGTCATTCCCGTCGAGACCGCCACGGCGACGTTGATCGTGCCGATCGGCTCTGGCAGCGCGCGCCGGTGGCCGACCCGCTCGGCATTGGCGAGGCCCGCCGTCGCCAGCGCCACCGCGGCCACGCCGCCCGCACTCGCCTCGGTGCGCACCGCGGTGCCGACGTCGCGCGCGGTCAGCATGCAGACCGCCTCCGACAGGCCCGCGCCCTCCAGCTCCCCCGCCAGCCAGTCGCCCGCGTCGCGCTCGGGTGGGAGATCGGTGTTGCGCACCTCGCGCCAGACGATGTGTTGCGCGGTGACGAAGCCCGGACGGTTGAGCGCCCAGCTCAGCACCCGCTGCGGGCCGCCGAGATCGGCGATGAGCCAGGGGCGGCGGAGCGTTACCTTCACGGCGCGACGCGCCCGATCGGCTGCACGATCATCCCGCCGGCCGCTTCGCCGAGGAAGGCCTCGACCCCATAGACCTGCGACAGGTTGCCGGCGGTCACCACCGCGGCCGGCGGCCCGTCCGCGACGATGCGGCCGCCCGCCATCAGCACCAGCCGGTCGCACCAGCGCACGGCTAGGCCGAGGTCGTGCATCGAGGCCAGAACACCCGATCCCTCGCGCGCGAGCCCGGAAAAGGTCGCCATCAGGTCGAGCTGGTGGGCAGGATCAAGGCCCGCAGCAGGCTCATCGGCCAGCATCAGCGGCGCCTCCTGCGCCAGCGCGCGCGCGATCAGCACCCGCGCCTGCTCGCCGCCCGACAGCTCCGTCGCCGGCCGGTCGGCGAAGCCCGCCACATCCATCCGCTCCATGGCCCGTGCGATAGCGGTGCGATCGGCCTCGGGCCGCGCGCGATGGGCGATCCGGCCAAGCGCGACCAGCGCCGCCACCGGCATCGCCCAGGCGATCTCGCGTCCCTGCGGCAACCAGGCCGCGCGCTCCGCCCGCGCCACCGGCCCCAGATCCGTGATCGCCACGCCCCCCAGCCGGATGTCGCCGCCTGCCGGGATCAGCCCCAGCGCCGCGCGCATCAGGGTGGACTTCCCCGCGCCGTTTGGCCCGATCAGCCCGACGAACTCGCCCGGGGCGATGTCGAGCGACACGCCGTCGATCACCCGGCGCCTGCCGAGGTTCACCGAGAGCGCGCGCAGCGACATGAGGCTCATGCCAGCCTCCGCCGCGCGTGCAGGACCAGCCACAGGAAGAAGGGCGCCCCCACCAGGGCGGTCAGCACCCCGAGCTTCAGGTCGCGCTCGGGCGCGATCAGCCGCACCGCGATATCGGCGGCAAGCACCATCGCCGCCCCCCCGAGGCCCGAGGCCGCGATCAGCCGCGAGGGCTGCGCGCCGACCAGCGGGCGCAGCACGTGCGGCACCACCAGCCCGACAAAGCCGATCGTGCCCGCCACCGCCGTCGCCGCGCCCACCGAGGCCGCGACGCCCAGCATTGCCATCGCCCGCAGGCGTCCGAGCCGCACCCCCATCGACGCTGCCGCTTCCTCGCCGAGCGTCAGCGCATCGAGCCCGCGGCCGAGCCCCGCCATCAGCACCCACCCGGCCAGCATGAAGGGCGCCGCCAGCTGCACATGCAGCATCGAGCGATCGGCGAGCGAGCCCAGCATCCAGAAGACGATCTCGAGCGCCGCAAACGGGTTCGGCGTCAGGTTCAGCACCAGCGAGGTCAGCGCCCCGGTGAAGCTGGTGACGGCGATGCCGGCGAGGATCAGCGTCAGCGTTCCGCGCAGCCCCGCCAGCGCCTGCACCACCGCCACCGCCACCGCCGCGCCGATGAGCGCCAGCATCGGCAGCGCCAGCGGCACCAGCTGCGAAAGCCCGGTGTAGATCGCAAGCACCGCGCCCAGCGACGCGCCTCCCGAGACGCCGATCAGCCCCGGCTCGGCCAGCGGATTGCGCAGATATCCCTGCAGCACCGCCCCGGCCATGCCCAGCGTGGCGCCGATCATCGCACCGAGCAGCGCGCGGGGCAGGCGGATTTCCTGCATCACGATCACCGCGGCCTCGTTGCCGCCGCCCAGCAGCGCGCCGAGGCTCTCGCCAATGCCGATCCCGGCCGGTCCAATGGTCAGCGAGACAAGGAACAGCAGCGCCACCACCGCCCCGAGCCCCGCCAGCAACCAGCGGTAGCGCGGCTCACTCACCCGCCAGCCCCTCGCGCAGCGCCGCCAGCCGGGCGACGGCGGCGGCGGTGGCGGGCGTGCCGCAGACCCAGGCGGCGTCGGAAACCATGGCCGGGGCCGCGCCCGCCTGAACATGCCGCAGCGCGGGATGATCGAGGATCGCCTCGCCCACCGAGGGCGGCTGGTAGCGATCGCCCGAGATCACCACGTCGGGCCCGGCCATCACCAGCACTTCGAGCGGCAGATGCGCGACCCCCCTGACACCGAGCTCGCCCGCCACATTGGCGAAGCCGGCGGCGCGCAGCACCGCATCCGACAGCGATCCCGACCCGGCCGTGTAGGAATTGGCCTCGAAGATCGCCGCCCGCGGTGCATCGCCCGTCGCCTGCGGAACCGCGGCCAGCACGGCGTCGAACTCCGCGACCACCGCTTCGGCCCGCGCCTCCTGCCCGAGTGCCGTACCCATCCGCCGCAGATTGGCGCGGATGTCCTCGATCGAGGTCTCGGGCGAAAACTCGATCACCTCGAAACCCAGTCGCCGCAACAGCTCGACCGCCGGGCGCGCCGTGAAGGCGCCGGCCAGCACCAGATCCGGCTGCATCACGAAGATTTCCTCGGCCTGCCCGTGATTGACCGGATAGGCCTCAGCCTCTGCGGCCATGGCGGAGGTCGAGGGTTCGCGTGCAAGCCAGGACACCGACGCGAGCTGGCCGGGCGCGGCGACGAGCATGGCCATCTGGTCGGTGCAGACGTTCATCGACACCACCCGTGCGGGCGCGGCCGTGGTCGCTGGCGCAGGTGCCAAAAGGGCCGCGACGAGCGCGGCCCTCAACAGCATCACCCTCGCCTCAGAACTGGGCGCGGAGGCCGGCAAAGGCGGTGATACCCTGCGCGGCATAGCCGTAGACCTCTTCATACTGTTCGTCGAACAGGTTGTTGACGCCGCCATAGAGCTGGACGTTGTCCTGCACCTGCCACGATGCCGAGACATTCACCACCGTATAGTTCTCGAGCTTCACCGTGGCGCCGGGCAGCGCGGGCGCGACGAAGTCCGAATCCCAGTTGTCGCGCACGAAGATGCCGTCCACGCGGACCATGCCGCGATCTTCCATGAAGTTGTAGATCGCAGACAGCCGCCCCTCATGCTTCGGGCGACGCACCTCGCGCGATCCGTCGGCGTTGGTCGCGTCGAGATAGGTGTAGCTCGCGTCGAAGCTCAGCGCCTCGGTGGCCGCGAGCGAGGCCGCGATCTCCACGCCCTGCCGGTCGCTCTCGCCATTCTCGTTCACCGGCGTGCCAATGTAGTCGGGCGCGGGGAAGACCGTGACGATCTCGTCGTCGAGCGTCTGGTTGAAATAGGTGATGTCGAGCACGAAGCGATCGTTCCAGAAGGCCTTCTCGACACCGATATCCCAGCCGAAGCTCTTCTCGGGCTTCAGGTCGGGATTGCCGATGAACTGCCCGGGAAAGAAGCCGAACTGGTCGATCATCGTCGGGTTCTGCACGCCGGTGCCGACCGAGGCATGAACCCGCGCGCCGATTGCATCCACCGGCACCGAGACCGCGACGCTGTACGTCGTGTCATCCTCGAACTCATCGTTGAAGTCGTGGCGCACCGCCGCCTGCAGGTCGAAATGCTCGAAGAAGCCGCGGTACTCGCCGACCAGGCTGTAGAGATCGCGCCGCTGCTCGTCGAGCTGCGACGGATCGGACACCAGCCTGGGGTTGTTGTGCTGGTAGGTCTCGCGCTTCCATTCCGCCGCCAGCGTGAGGCTGTGGTTCGCGGCATCGAGCGTCGACGCATCGAGGGCGATCTTCGCCTGATAGCGTGCGACGTAGCGCTCGCCGGTCGCGTCCGTGGTCTTGCGCCCATCCAGGCGCTGGACGGCGTCGTTGCGCAGGGCGCTGAAGAAGGGCCCGTGTTCGATACGCCCCCCCAGGGCCGTGGCCTCGCCGAAGATCGAGGCGAAGAGCTCCTTGGTCTCGCCCTGTTCGTCCGAGCTCGTGACCAGTCCCGCCCGGTTCGGCGCGCGCCAGTTGAACTGGTCGTAGTCCGACGTGCGGTCGACATAGCGCAGCGTACCGCCCAGGCTGAAGTTCTCGCCGACCTGATAGTCGCCGCGCGCGTTCAGGGTGACGTTGTTGTCCCCGTCGTCGTCGCCGCCGTCATCGGCCACGTCATAGCCGCCGATAGACTGGCCGGCGGCCGAGATCGAGATGCCGCCCCGCTCGCCGCGGGCGCGCAGATAGGCGCTGCCGAGCACGCTGCCGTCGGTCATCGCCTCGAAGCTGCCGCCCTTGACCACGCCGGGTTCGGTCGCCTGCTTGGTGACGATCGAGATCACGCCGCCGATGGCGTTCGAGCCGAAGATCGAGGACTGCGGCCCGCGCAGGATCTCGATCCGCTCGATGTCGGCTGCCAGCAGGCCCGAGAAGTCATAGGTGCCGTTCTCCGGCGCCGAGGCCTCGATGCCGTCGATCAGCACCAGCGTGTGGCTGGCCTCGTTGCCGCGCAGGCGCACGGTGGTGATGCCGCCGGGCCCACCGGTGCGGTTGACCGCAACACCCGGAAGCCCGCGCAGCGCGTCGACCGCATAGACGACGCCCTGCTGCTCCAGTGTCTCGCTGGTGACGACGGTGACGGCGCGGCCAAGCGCCTGGGCGGTCAGCGGCGTCAGGCCACCCGAGACGACGATTTCGTCGAGTTCGAGCGACTGCGCCCCGGCCATGCCAGCCATGCTGGCGATGATGGAGGTGGTGGCGGCGAATGCGGCGATGCGACCGTTGCGCATGTGATCCCTCGCGAAGCGCCCCGGCGGCTGCCGGTGGCGTGATCTGCTGGAGTCCTTCGGGGTGCAGCACCTTGCGGCGCGTCCCGGCAGACGACGACGTTTCCGATCACCGCTGCGGGGGAACCGCTCCCTCGCGCACCCCGCGCGACGGATGGGTGTGGTTCCCTGGCAGGTCTCCTGGCTCGCGGGTCGCGGCGGCTGCTCCGCCTTCCCGGCACGTGAGCGCCAGTGGCCTATCGGAGCGCCGCTCGCCGCTTACAGTTGCGGGGGCAGCCGCGGAATTGCACCGCATTCCCTCTCAATCCGGCCGCCTCGCGGTGGACTGAAACCAGAGGACTTCAGGTTTCCGTGAGCGGGGGGGAAGAGTCAAGCCGCAGCGGCGCCCGAAAGGAATGTATACACAATGTATATACATGAAATTTATGGTTTTAAATCAATATATTACGCCGTGCTCAACATTGAGCTTGCCGTCGCGGTCACTGGTCGCGCAGCGCCGCCACGATCGCGTCGAGCCCCTCGGTCAGCGCCGCCGGGCCCGGCTGGAGGATGATCGTCGACTTGATCTCGACGATCCGCCCCTCGCGCACCGCCGGGATCGCATCGAAGCCAGGCCGTCCCGCGATCCGCTCGGGGCGCACCTTCTTGCCGCACCACGAGGCCAGGATCACCTCCGGCGCCGCGTCGATCACCGACTCGGGCGCCACGATCCGGTCCCGGGCCGCCTGCCGGCCGGCGAGCCCGGCAAAGACGTCCTCGCCGCCGGCCAGTTCGATCAGCTCCGACACCCAGCCGATGCCCGAGATCAGCGGCCCGTCCCATTCCTCGAAATAGACCCGCGGCCGCCGCCGCCCCTCGGCCTGCGCGCGCACCTCGGTAAGGCGCGCCTCGTACCCGCGCGCCAGCGCCTCCGCCTTCTCGCCCGCCCCAACCAGCGCGCCCAGCGTGCGAACCATCGCCAGGATCCCGGACAGCCCGCGCTGGTTGAAGGCGTGCACGGCGATCCCCTCGCGGATCAGGTCGGCGACGATACCGGCCTGAAGGTCCGAGAACGTCAGCACCAGATCCGGCTCGAGCGCGAGGATCCGCGGAATGTCCGCGGTGGTGAAGGCCGCCACCCGCGGCTTTTCACGGCGCACCTGCGGCGGGCGGACCGCATAGCCCGATACGCCCACGATCCGGTCCGCCTCGCCCAGCAGATAGAGCGTCTCTACCGTCTCTTCGGTCAGGCAGACGATGCGCCGGGGCGGAAAGCCGGTGAGGGGGGCGGTGGCCATCACTGGGCGGCCCCGCCCTTGCGCACCCGCCCGGCCCGGCGTCCGTGGTCTCGAAGCGCTACCGGCATGTCGGCGACCTCCTGCAGATAGGCCCGGAACTGCACCAGCCCGGCGCTCGCACCCTCCGGCCAGCCACCGGTGTCGAGCGCGGCCTGCGCGGCGGCCCGCGCATCCGACGCCTCGGGCAGGGCAAGCGCCCAGGCGATGAAGGCTTCCTCGGCGGTCAGGCTGCGCGGCATGAGGCCCGGCCGGATCGCCGAAACATTGGCCGTCTCCACGGGCTGCATTCGTTGCAGCAGCAGCGATAGATCCGCCTGCGCCACAGCCGGCGGCCGCTCATCATTCGTCATCTGCATCTGTCTCTCCCGATCGGGTAGAGACGGGGATCGTCAGAAGGCGCACGGCGCCCGGAAGAGCCGCACGGCGCTTCCTCGGGGCACCCCGCCCGGGTTGCGTTCATGTGCCGGCAGGTCTCCTGGCTCGCGGGTCTTCGCCTTGTCCGGCCTTCCCGACTTGCGTCAGTGGCATTATCGGACGCGGCTCGCCGCTTACAGTTGCGGGGGCAGCGCCGGCATCTCACCGGCTTCCCTCTTAGCCCGCGGCCCGTACTGGCCGTGCCGCGGGAACCGTCACGGCCCGACGCTACAGCGCGATTGTGGAAGCGGGCAAGCGCGGATGCGACTCTCCGGTGCTGCGGCTCCTCCACCGTGCCAACGCCAGGATCGCCAGCGGGGTCAGCCAGGGTGCTGGTGCTGCGGCCGGCCGCGCCGCCATTCCCGCCTCGCGCGGGTCTATGAACGCACTCGCCCTCAAGCCGCTGGCGCCAGCGTCGGTAGCACCGAGGCCCGCGTGAATGCCCCTAGCGGGCTCCGATCGCCCTCCACGGCGAAAACCTCCAGCCGCTCCAGCGCCAGTCACGCAAAGGCCCCGTCGGCAAAGAGCGCGGCGAACACGGCCCGCATCCGCCCTACCGTCGGGATCGCCATACGGACGGCCTACTCGGCGCGCACCATTCCGGAGCTCCCGCGACGGCAAGTCTGGCCGACTATCGCAGGCGGCGCCATCGCGCCGCTCCGCTACCTGCTGCCTGCCGCGCCGGCGATCTCGACGAAGCCCTCCAGATAGTCGATCTCGGCCTCCGCCTGCCGCATCCCCAAATGGATGCTCTTGGCGATCCCGGTCTCGCCCAGCCGCACGGCGCGGATCGGCATGGTGGCGCGGTAGTCGTCGATCAGCCAGTCGGGCAGGGCGGTCACCCCCCGGCCGGCGGCCACCATCTGCAGCATGATCTCCGTGGTCTCGATGACCTTCTGCGCCCGTGGCAGGCACTGGGCGGGGATCAGGAACTGCGCATAGATGTCCAGCCGCTCGATGCCGACCGGATAGGTGATCATCACCTCCGAGGTCAGGTCCTCGGGCTCGATCCGGTCCCGGCCGGCGAGGGGATGCGTCTCGCCTACGGCAAGCTTCAGCTCGTAGTCGAAGACCGGCACATAGGCGAGCCCGGGCCGCCGCACCGGATCGGGCGTCACCAGAAGGTCGATCTCATGCCCGATCAGCGCGCCGATGCCGCCGAACTGGAACGCCTGCCGCAGGTCGACGTCCACATCCGGCCAGGCGGCCAGATAGGGTTCGACCACGCGCAGCAGCCAGCGATAGCAGGGGTGACACTCCATCCCGATCCGCAGCATCCCCCGCTGTCCGCGCGCGAAGTCGGCGAGTGCCCCTTCCGCATGCTCGAGCTGCGGCAGAACCCGCTGCGCCAGCGCCAGAAGATGCCGTCCCGCCTGGGTAGGGCGAAGGCGCCTTCCCTCTTTTTCCCAGAGCTTTACGCCTGAAATCTCCTCCAGCCTGCGAATGGAGTGACTAAGCGCGGACTGCGTCAGGTGCAGCCGCTCGGCGGCCGCCGTCAGGCTGCCCTGGCGGTCGATCTCCCGCAGGATGGCAAGGTGCTGGCGCTCTATCATTCATGACTCGCATACATGCATAGCTGAGAAAATGCCATTTTTCATCATGGATTGCCATCCCTATGGTCCGCCCTGAACATCGGATGGAGATTAACATGGTACAGGCCGCGAACCTCGGCTTTCCGCGTATCGGCGCTCGCCGCGAACTGAAATCGGCCACAGAGGCCTTCTGGAAGGGCGCGATCGACGCCGCCGCGTTGAATGCCACCGCCGCTGAGCTGCGCGCGCGCCACTGGCGCCTCCAGGCCGATGCCGGCATCGCCGTCATCCCCTCCAACGACTTTTCCTTCTACGACCAGGTTCTCGACATGACCGCCACGCTCGGCGCCGTGCCGCCGCGCTTTGGCGCTGTGGAGGGCGAGGTCACGCTGGAGACCTTCTTCACCATGGCCCGCGGCCGCCAGGGCGTGCCGGCGATGGAAATGACCAAGTGGTTCGATACCAACTACCACTTCATCGTCCCCGAGGTGCAGGCCGGCCAGAGCTTCCGCCTCGCCTCGCTCAAGGCCGTGCGCGAGTTCGAGGAAGCCAAGGCGCTGGGCATCCACACGCGGCCGGTCATCATCGGGCCGGTCACCTGGGCCAGCCTCGCCAAGACCCGCAGCGAGGGCCTCGACCCGGTCGAGCTGGTGCCGGCCATGCTGCCGGTCTACCGCGACCTGCTCGACCGCCTCGCCGCCGCCGGCGCCGACTGGGTGCAGATCGACGAGCCGATCCTTGCCACGGACCTCGGCGAGCTGCAGCGCGCGGCCTTCTGGACCGCCTATGACGAGCTGGCGAAATCCGCGCCCAAGCTGATGGTCGCCAGCTATTTCGGGGCCTTGGGGCAGAACCTCGACCTCGCACTGAAGCTGCCGGTCGCCGGTCTCCACATCGACCTGGTGCGCGCGCCCGAGCAGCTCGACGCCGTGCTCGCGAACCTGCCGTCCGACAAGCGCCTCTCCGTCGGCGTGGTCGACGGGCGCAACGTCTGGCGCGCCAACCTCGAAGCGGCGCTGGTCCCCGTCGCCCGTGCCGTGGCGGCCCTCGGGGCCGACCGGGTCGAGGTGGCACCCTCCTGCTCGCTCCTGCACAGCCCGATCGACCTCGGCCTCGAGACCGAGCTCGACGACGAGCTGAAATCCTGGCTCGCCTTCGCCGCCCAGAAGCTCACCGAAATCGCCGCCCTTTCCCGCGCCGCCGATGGCGGGCGCGACGGCGTGGCGCAGGCCTTTGCCGACAGCGCCGCGGCGGCCGCCTCGCGCGCCGCCTCGCCGCGCATCCACGACGCCCGGGTGAAGGCGCGCACGGCCGCCGTCGCGGCCGACGATCTCGCCCGCCGCAGCCCCTATCCCGCGCGGCACGCGGCCCAGGCGGCGAAGCTCGGCCTGCCGCGCCTGCCCACCACCACCATCGGCTCCTTCCCGCAGACCGCCGAGGTGCGCAATGCCCGCGCCCGGCACCGCCGCGGCGAGATCGACGATGCCGCCTATGACGACTTCCTCGCCCGCGAGACCGAGGCCTGCATCCGCTTCCAGGAGAAGGCCGGGCTCGACATGCCGGTCCACGGCGAGTTCGAGCGGAACGACATGGTCGAGTATTTCGGCGAGCAGCTGAACGGCTTTGCCTTCACCCGTGGCGGCTGGGTGCAGTCCTACGGCTCGCGCTGCGTCAAGCCACCGCTGATCTTCGGCGACGTCTCCCGCCCCGGCCCGATGACCGTGCGCTGGTCGCAGTACGCCCAGAGCCTGACCGCTCTGCCGATGAAGGGCATGCTGACCGGCCCGGTGACCATCCTGCAGTGGTCCTTCGTGCGCGACGACCAGCCGCGCTCGGAGACCTGCCGGCAGATCGGCCTCGCCATCCGCGACGAGGTGGTGGATCTCGAAGCCGCCGGCCTGCCGGCGATCCAGATCGACGAGCCGGCGCTGCGCGAGGGCCTGCCGCTGCGTCGCGCCGACTGGGCGGCCTATCTGCGCTGGGCGGTCGATGCCTTCCGTCTCTCGGCGGCCGGCGTGCGCGACGAGACGCAGATCCACACCCACATGTGCTACGCCGAGTTCAACGACATCATGCCCGCCATCGCCGAGATGGATGCGGACGTGATCTCGATCGAGACCTCGCGTTCGGACATGGAGCTGCTCGCGGCCTTCGGCGACTTCGCCTATCCCAACGAGATCGGGCCGGGCGTCTGGGACATCCACTCGCCGCGTGTGCCGACCGAGGCCGAGATGATCGGCCTGCTGCGCAAGGCGGCCGAGGTGATCCCGGTCGAACGGCTCTGGGTCAACCCGGACTGCGGGCTGAAGACCCGCGGCTGGCCCGAGGTCGAGGAGGCGATCCGCAACCTCACCAGCGCGGCGCGCAGCTTGCGCGAGGAGCTGGCGCCCGTGCCGGCCTGAAGCCCGCATGGGGCGTGCCCGGCACGGCCGGGCACGCGTGCCCATTTTTCAAGGCATTGGAATCGCGACGCGATTCGGGCCAGGTAAGCATTAGGAAAGGTTTGGGGCACGCTTTCGGGTGTGCCCCCGGTCTTGTGGGAAGACGTCTCTTACGAGTTCCGTTTGATCACTTCGCGGATTTGTCCGTCGACAAATCCGCGCGCGCCTGCCTGCACGTCGTGCCGTAGGCACGCCTTCGGCGCGACGGCAGGCGCGCGCGGATTACCGAGCTGCGGGTATGCACATCGCCCCTCGGCCTGCGCGCTCACGCGCTCCAGCCGACGACCCCGCGCGAAGCAGTGCTTCGCAAGAGCGGGTTCGGAAGGAGGATAGCTGCGGGCGAAGCAATCACCCGCAATCCGCCTCAGTCGCGCACGATCCAGCCGCCGCCGAGAACCCGGCTGCCCTCGGGGGCGTAGAAGACGCAGGCCTGTCCCGGCGCCACGCCTTCCTCGGCGCCCGCCAGCTCCACGCGGGCGCGGCCCGGGCCCGCGGGCCGAACCATCCCCGGAACGGGCGGCCGGGTCGAGCGCACCCGCACCATGACCTCCCAGCCGTCGGGGGGCGCCGCCTCGAAATCCCCGTCGCCGAGCCAGTTGACTTCGGCCACGCTGACGCTGCGCCGCGCCAGCGCCTCGCGCGGGCCGACGATCACCCGGCGCGCATCGGCATCGAGCCGCAGGACGAAGAGCGGCTCGCCCCCGCCGATCCCGAGGCCGCGGCGCTGGCCGACCGTGTAGTGGATGACGCCCCGGTGTTCGCCCAGCACCCGGCCGTCGAGATGCACGATCTCGCCCGGCTCGGCGGCGCCCGGGCGCAGCTTCTCGATCACCGCCGCATAGGAGCCGTTTGGAACGAAGCAGATGTCCTGGCTGTCGGGCTTGTCCGCCACCGGCAGGCCGAAGCGCGCGGCCAGTGCCCGGGTCTCGGCCTTGGTGGCGAGATGCCCGAGCGGAAAGCGCAGATAGTCGAGCTGTGGGGCCGTGGTCGCGAACAGGAAATAGCTCTGGTCACGGGCGGGGTCGGCGGCGCGATGCAGCTCCACCCCCCGCACGCCCATCCGACGCTGGACGTAATGCCCCGTCGCCATGCAGTCGGCGTCGAGATCGCGCGCGGTCTCCATAAGGTCGCGGAACTTCACCCGCTCGTTGCAGCGGATGCAGGGCACCGGCGTCGCCCCCGCCAGATAGGCGTCGGCGAACTCCTCGACGACGCTCTCGCGAAAGCGATTCTCATAGTCGAGCACGTAGTGCGGAAACCCCATGGTCTCCGCGACCCGCCGCGCATCGTGGATGTCGCGCCCCGCACAGCAGGCGCCCTTGCGCGCCAGCGCGGCACCGTGATCGTAGAGCTGCAGCGTGACGCCCACGACGTCATAGCCTTCCTCGGCCAGCATTGCGGCCACCACCGAGCTGTCGACGCCTCCCGACATGGCTACGACCACGCGCGTCTCCGCAGGCGGCTTCGGCAGGCCGAGACTGTTCAGCGCAAGGGCAGGGGCGGCGGACATGGGTGCGGGCTTTCGCAATGCAGGCGGTAATATAGTAAAATCCTCTGTAAACTCAAGGCCTTGGTTCACCACCACTTAAGACGTGCCCGTTAAGTAACCGGCATGGGTGCTGAGTGAGTGAGGTAGTTTCCAATGTATATACGACGCGAGAAGGGGCCTATTTACGTGGTCTTGCCCGACGGGAGCAAGTTGACACGCTCTGATCTTCCCCCTGCGAACACGCAGCGTTGGGTGGCCCGGCGCAAGGCGATCGTGGTCGCCGCCGTGGAGCACGGGCTGCTCGGAGAGAAGGAAGCCTGTGAACTCTACAGACTTTCCGAGGAGGAGCTCGCCATCTGGCGCGATGCCGTCCACCGGCATGGGGCGGCGGCGCTGCGGGTTACGGCAATACAAAAGTATAGACAACTTTAAGGCGAACTGTTACGCTTTGGCTATCGTAATCAGTCGTTAACCAATCCACGTCATTTTGCCCTGCGGCAGGCGAAAGCCGGATTGGTAGAACGGAAAGGCAGCCCATGCGTATCCTGCTCGTCGAAGACGACCCGACGACGTCGAAGAGCATCGAGATGATGCTCCAGAGCGCCAATCTGAATGTCTACGCGACGGACCTGGGCGAAGAGGGGATCGACCTCGCCAAGCTCTACGACTACGACCTGATCCTGCTGGATCTCAACCTGCCGGACATGAACGGTCACGACGTGCTGCGCCAGCTGCGGCTGGCCAAGGTCGAGACGCCGATCCTGATCCTGTCGGGCGACGACGACACGGAGTCGAAGCTCAAGGGCTTCGGCTTCGGGGCGGACGACTACATGACCAAGCCCTTCCACCGCCAGGAGCTGATCGCGCGCATCCACGCGATCGTGCGCCGCTCCAAGGGCCATGCCCAGTCGGTGATCGCCACCGGCAAGTTCTCGGTCAATCTCGACGCCAAGACGGTGGAGGTCGAGAACCGCCCGGTCCATCTGACCGGCAAGGAATACCAGATGCTGGAGCTGCTCTCGCTCCGCAAGGGCACCACGCTGACCAAGGAGATGTTCCTCAACCATCTCTACGGCGGCATGGACGAGCCCGAGCTGAAGATCATCGACGTCTTCATCTGCAAGCTGCGCAAGAAGCTCTCCGAGGCCACCGGCGGCGAGAACTACATCGAGACCGTCTGGGGCCGCGGCTACGTGCTGCGCGAGCCGGCGAGCAGCGAGGCCAAGCGCAAGCTCGCCGTCGGCGCCTGAGGCCGCCGACCTTTCCCTGACAGATTTGCCGATCGCGCAAGGGCTGGTCCTCGGACCGGCCCTTTGCCCTTTCCGGCGATGCAGTGCCGATGGTCGGGCGACATGAGGCCGCTTGCGCCCGATTGCTTCGTCCGGGCAATCGCCCGCCCTGAAGCCGGCCGGTCGTGGGCGTGGCCAGATGCCGGGGCGGCGGAGGCGGGGAGCGTCGATCGCAGGCTGCACGGCGCCCCGCCACACCATCGGTCCCGGCAATGCGAAAGGGCCGGTCGCATGACCGGCCCTTTGCGATTTTCAGCCTTGGATACCGTGGGTTACCAGGTGACGCGCAGTCCGATGGTCAGGTTGAGCGCGTAGCTGTCGGCGAAGTTCTCCAGGCTGGTGTCGACCTGGCCCTCGCCATAGACCGAGAAGCGGTCGTCGTCCCAGTTGTAGGAGCCGCCGACGCCGAGCCCGCCCCAGAGCCGGTCGTCGCGGTTGGAGAAGGTCACGCCCCCGTCGCCGGTCGGACCGGCCACGCTCACTTCGGTGCCATCGAGGAACTCGTAGTAGAGATTGGCGATGCCGTACATGTGGCTGCGCCGTCCGAGCCCCTCGTCGTCGTTCCAGGCCTTCTCTTCGTCGAAGCTCACGCCCAGCCGGCCGCGCAGGCTGTCGCTGCTGCCGGCCGAGACGCGGGCGTCGAAGGCGTCGGAAAAGCTGTCGAAGTCGACGCTCGAGAACACCAGCTGCGCCTGGGGCGTCCAGGTGAACCGCTCGTCGTGCTCGATGCGCCGCCCCGCCTCGACCGAGAACGCATAGCCCGTCCCGTCGTTGCCGGAGACCATGGTGCGGTCGGCCGTACGCGACTTCAGGTCGCTGTCGTACCAGCCGTACTGGGCCTGCCCGTCGACGTACCAGCCCTCGACGTCGTACCAGGTCAGCGTCAGGCCGAGGCTGTAGCCGGTGGTGTCGATGTCGCCGCGCCCGTGCGGGGACTGGACGTCGGTCGAGGCCCTGCCGTAGCTGGCGGTGATCCCGCCGATCAGCCGGGAGCCGTTGTCCTCCTCGCGCAGGAGCAGGTCGGTGCCGAGCTGCAGCCGGAACAGGTCGATCTTACTTTCGCTGCTGCTCGTCGAGATATGGGGCTCGAGGTGAGTCCGGCTCCCCTCGATCCGGGCCCAGATCGCGCGCTGGTCCTCGATGCGTACCGCGGACGGATCGGTCGCCGTCGCATTTCCCGGGCCCGCCCAGTAGCGGTTGCCGACGCGCTGCTGCAGCGTGGGCAGCCTGTTCAGCGCCGCGAGCGTCCTGGGATAAGCCTCGTAGAGCGGCGCGCCGGCCTGATAGAGCGGCCTCCCCGGACCGGGAGGCGTGAGGGGATCGACGGGGTCCGTCGGGTCCGTTGGATCGGTTGGGTCCGTCGGGTCGACCGGATCTGTCGGGTCGACCGGGTCTGTCGGATCGACCGGGTCGGTCGGGTCGACCGGGTCGGTCGGATCGGTCGGGTCTGTCGGGTCGACCGGGTCTGTCGGATCGACCGGGTCGACCGGGTCGGTCGGGTCCGTGGGATCTGTCGGGTCCGTCGGATCGATCGGATCCAGGAGCTGCGTGCGCAGGTACCAGTCGCCATCGCCGGGGTCGGTCCGGCCGTTGTGGGCGAGCGTATAGGCGAAGGCGCCGGCAACCACGGCCTGGCGCCCGTCCTCGGTCTCGTAGTTGCCCGCCAGCGTGAACGCTCCCGCCTCGGTCGTCGCGCCGTTGATCGCATCCACCACGCGGATGCCGTCCGCCACGGTCTCGGCGCCGGAGCCGCCGACATTGGTCACCCGCAGAAGGGTGCTGCCGCTCGCGGTGCCGCCGTCGATCACCAGCTGGTCAGTGGGCGAGGCGTCATCGCCCAGCCGCGTGTTCAGCAGAAGCTCTCCGCCGTCACCGGCGTAGCTGCCGACCACCAGCCGGTTCCCGGTCCCGGCGCCTCCGACCCGCGCGATGCCCGCGTTGGTCAGTGTGCCGTCGATGGTGAAGCTGCCCGACGGGCCGCCGGCGAATTCGTCGAGCGCATTCGCCACCGCGATCGTGCCGCTGTTGGCGACCGGGCCGGCAATCGCGCCGTAGCCGCCGAGCGTGGCGCCGGAAGCGACGGAGACCGCCCCGCCGCCGGTGGCGGCCGCGCCGGCATGGCCCGCGTCGCCGATGGCGAGCGTGCCCTCGGACACGGTCGTTGCGCCCGCCCAGCTGCCGCCGCCGTTCAGCACCAGCAGTCCGTCGCCCTCCTTGGTCAGGGCGCCCGGGCCGTCGATGGCCTGTCCGATGCGACTGTCGAAGGCCTGGGTGTCGATGGTCCCGCCGCCGTCCAGCAGCGTCATCTCGCGGTCGGGCATGTCGAAGCTGTCGTCGAGGCGCAGCGTGCCGCCGTCGAAGGTGACGCCGCCGGTCGAGGCGCCGAGCGCCGCATCGGAATTGGCCGCGACGGTGCCGCCGTTGATGAACGTGCCACCCTCGTAGGTGCTGGTGCCGTTCAGGACCAGGAGGCCCTCGCCCTCCTTGGTGAGCGCACCGGCGCCGTCGATGGCCTGCGAGACGGTGGTCTCGAAGGCCTGGGTGTCGATGGTCCCGCCGCCGTCCAGCAGCGTCATCTCGCGGCCCGGCATGTCGAAGCTGTCGTCGAGGCGCAGCGTGCCGCCGTCGAAGGTGACGCCGCCGGTCGAGGCGCCGAGCGCCGCGTCGGAGTTGGCAGCGACAGTGCCTCCGTTGATGAACGTGCCGCCCTCGTAGGTGCTGGTAGCGGTCAGCACCAGCAGGCCGTCGCCCTCCTTCGTCAGCGAACCGGCGCCGTCGATGGCCTGCGATACCGTGGTCTCGAAGGACTGGGTGTCGATGGTCCCGCCGCCCGCGAGCAGCGTCATCGCGCGGCCCGGCATGTCGAAGCTGTCATCAAGGCGCAGCGTGCCGCCGTCGAAGGTCACGGCGCCCGCCGAGGCGCCGAGCGCGTTGTCGGCGCTGGCCGCGACCACGCCGGCATCGATGCGGGTGCCGCCCGAGTAGCTGTTGCCGCCGGGAGCGCCCGGCGCGAGGGTGAGCACACCCTCGCCCGTCTTCAGCACCGAGCCGCTGCCGCTGATCAGGCCCTCATAGATGCCGTCGTCGTCCTGGGTGAAGTGGACGAGACCGTCGTTGGTCACGGTCGGCGGCAGGCTCTGGGCGCGCGCCTCGAGCGTGCCCGGCCCCTCGACGATGACCTCGCCGGTGTAGTTGGTGTTGTCGCCCGTCAGCGCCAGGATGCCGTCCTCGACGGTGGCCACGGTCACGCCGGTGATCGTTCCCGACAGCGTCCACTTGCCGCCCTCGTTCTTGGTGAGCGTCTCAAATCCGACGAAATTGCCCGGCAGGGTCGATTCGTCCTCGCCGCTCAGGAAGATCTGGTCGAAGCCCGCCCCGCCGCTGAAGTTGCCGGTCACGGTCGAGCCGGTGTAGAGGCGCAGGATATCGTCGCCGCCGGCCAGAGAGATGTTGCCGATCACAAGGCCGCGGTTGTGGAAGTCCAGCGCCCCGTTGCCCGAGCCGCCGATCACCGTGCCGGGCGATTGGATGACGCCGGTCGCGTTGTTGATGACCGTGTTCATTCCGCTGGTGTTCTGCGACCAGATCGCGACCGAATGAAGCGTGCGGATCGTGCCGTTGTTGACGATCGTGTTGCCCGTGCCTTGGTAGTTCACCGCCTCGGCACTGCCCTGGGTGCCGTTCGCGAGAAGCTCGCCACCCTCGAGGATCGTGATGACGCCGTTGTTGCGGACCTCGATCGTGTTGCCGCCAGTGTTGAACTGTCCGTTGGTGTTGGTCGCGACGTTCTGGACCGTCGCGCCGCCCTCGATGGTGATATCGGCGCCGTCGCGCAGACTGATCGCGTTGTCGTTGCCGACGGAGATCCCGCTGCCGGTCTCCACCACGACCGTCCGGTTGTCGCCGGCTGCCGTGTTGCCCTCGCCGACCCTGATGTTCCACGGATCAGGCATCGCCGTGCCACAGGTCGTGGTAACGCCCGACGTCATGCAGGCGGCGAGCGCCGGAGGGGAGAGGGGAAGTAGCGCGAACGGCGCCCCCAGGATGATCGGCAGCATCGCTGTCGAAGAGCGGAGAATGCTGTGCTTGGAGCGCAAGTTTATACCCTTGTTTTTGTGGATTAATATGATCCAGGTAGCGGGAGAGGCCGGAAGGCTTGCGGACCATCAAGCCGGACGCGCGCCTACTCCCTTTAAGATTGATTAACCGTATCGCTATGCGAAAGCAGCAGAGTCAAATGCCCGGAACGGGACAATGCTATAAAAAAAATCCGATTGTGCTCGAAATGTCGCCTCTCCCGTTTCTCGGCCCGGCGTGTGGATAAGCCCACTTCCCCTTGATCTGCCGCCGGTATTGGACAATCAAAGAGCATGTGCTCGCTCGGGTCGCTTGCAGGCCTGGAAGCGGGTCAATGAATAAGACGGGGAGAACCACATGCGACATCACATCCTCACGGGCGCAGCCATCGCGGCGCTCCTGGCCTCCAGCGCCTTCGCTCAGGACTATCCGACCGCGCCGATCAGCATCGTCGTTCCCTTCTCGGCCGGAGGCCCGACCGATACCGTGACCCGCCTCATCGCCGAGCCCATGAGCGCCGTCCTCGGTCAGCAGGTGGTGGTGCAGAACGTGGGCGGTGCCGGCGGCACGCTCGGCGCGACCCAGGTGGCCAATGCGGCCCCCGACGGCTACACGCTGCTGCTGCATCACATCGGCATGTCGACGGCGCCGAGCCTCTACGCCAACCTCGCCTTCGACTCGATCGAGAGCTTCGAGCCCATCGGCCTCGTCACCGACGTGCCGATGACGATCATCGCCCGCAAGGACTTCGAGCCGAACACGCTCGAGGAACTCGTGGCCTACGTGCGCGAGCATGGCGAGATGGTCACCTATGCCAATGCCGGCATCGGCGCCGCCTCGCATCTCTGCGGCATGCTGTTCATGGATGCGGTCGGCACCCAGGTGACGACGGTTCCCTACCAGGGCACCGGCCCGGCCATGACCGACATCCTCGGCAGCCAGGTCGACTTCATGTGCGACCAGACCACCAACACCACCGGGCAGATCCTCGGCGGCGAGGTGAAGGCCTATGCGGTGACCTCGCCCGAGCGGCTCGACAACCTGCCCGACCTGCCGACCACGGCCGAGGCCGGCCTGCCGGAGGTTTCCGTCGGCATCTGGCACGGGCTCTACGCCCCCGCCGGGACGCCGCCCGAGATCATCGAGAAGCTGACCGAGGCGCTGCAGGTGGCGCTCGCGGACGAGACCGTGGCCAGCCGCTTCGCCGAACTCGGCACGCTGCCCGAGCCGGCCGAGCGCGCGACGCCCGAGGCGCATGCCGCGCATCTCGCCGCGCAGATCGAGCTCTGGAAGCCGATCATCGACGCTGCCGGCGTCGCCGCCCAGTAACCTGCCGGTCGTTCCGGGACCGCGCCCGCGTGTCCCGGAACGCCACCCTTCCGGGCGAGGCGCCAGCATGCAGCGACCGCGATCCCTCAAGGACATCCTCTCGGGGCTGATCTTCATCGGCATCGGCCTGGCCTTCGGCTTCGCCGCAAGCGGCTATCAGCTCGGCACCGCCTTCCGCATGGGACCCGGCTACTTCCCGTTGTTCCTTGCGGGCGTGCTTGTCGTTCTGGGGGCGGCCATCGTGGTCAAGGGCCTGCTCGCCCAAGCGCCGGATGACCCTGCCGCGCCGCGTCCCTGGCGGGGCCTCGTGCTGCTGCTCGGCGCGATCCTGTTCTTCGGCGCCACGATCCGCGGGCTCGGCCTCGTGCCGACGCTCTTCCTGACAGTTTTCGCCTCCGCGCTGGCGAGCCGGCGAAACACGGTGGTCAGCGCGCTGCTCCTCGCGGCGGGCATGACCGCCTTCTGCGTCCTTATCTTCAGCTATGGGCTGGGCGTGACGATACCGCTCTTCGGCCCGTGGCTACGCTTCTGACAGGAGGCAGGCTTGGAGCTTATCGCCAATCTCGGTCTCGGCTTCGAGACCGCGCTGTCGCCGGTCAACATCCTCTACTGCTTCGTCGGCGTGCTGCTCGGCACGCTGGTGGGCGTGCTCCCGGGGATCGGCCCAACCGCCACCATCGCGATGCTGCTGCCGATCACCTTCAGCTTCTCGCCGGTGACCGCGCTCATCATGCTCGCGGGTATCTACTACGGCGCGCAGTACGGCGGCTCGACCACCGCGATCCTGATCAATCTACCCGGTGAAAGCTCCTCGGCCGTCACCGCCATCGACGGCTACCAGATGGCCCGCAAGGGCCAGGCCGGGCAGGCGCTCGCCACGGCCGCACTCGGCTCGTTCTTCGCCGGCACGGTGGCGACCTTCATCCTGGCGCTCGCCGCCCCGCCGCTCGCGCGCGCGGCGCTCAGTTTCGGCGCGCCAGAATACTTCTCGCTGATCGTGCTCGGCCTGCTCGCCTCGATCGCGCTTGCCCACGGGTCGATCCTGAAGGCGCTCGCCATGATCGTGCTCGGCCTGCTGCTCGGCATGGTCGGCCAGGACATCTACACCGGCACGCCGCGCTTCACCTTCGGCTTCTTCGAGCTCTATTCCGGCCTCAACTTCGTCTCGGTCGCGGTGGGGATCTTCGGCATCGCCGAGATCCTGCGCAACCTCGAGAACGAGACGACGCGCGAGGTCATGGTCAAGAAGGTCTCCGGCCTCTGGCTCTCGCGCGAGCAGTTCCGCCGCATCGCCGCCCCCGTCATGCGCGGCACGGCGCTTGGCTCGGTCCTCGGCATCCTGCCGGGCGGGGGACATGTGTTGTCTTCCTTCGCCTCCTATTCGCTTGAAAAGCGCGTCTCGAAGAACCCGCAGGAATTCGGCAAGGGCGCCATCGAGGGCGTCGCCGGCCCCGAGAGCGCCAACAACGCCGCCGCCCAGACCTCGTTCATCCCGCTGCTCACGCTGGGCATCCCGGCGCATCCGGTGATGGCGCTGATGATCGGTGCCTTCATCATCCAGGGCATAACGCCTGGCCCCAACGTCATCCGCGACGAGCCCGCGCTCTTCTGGGGCATCATCGTCTCGATGTGGGTTGGCAACCTGATGCTGGTGATGCTGAACCTGCCGCTGATCGGCCTTTGGGTGAAGCTCCTGACCATCCCGTACCGGGTGCTCTTCCCCGCGATCATCGCCTTCGCCGCGATCGGTTGCTACGCGATCGACATGAACAACTTCGACGTCTACTCGATCGCGCTCTTCGGCCTGATCGGCTACGTGCTGGTGCGCCTCGGCTGCGAGCCCGCGCCACTGCTTCTCGGGTTCGTGCTCGGCCCGCTGCTGGAAGAGCACCTGCGCCGCGCGATGATCATCTCGCGGGGCGATCCCACGATCTTCATCACCCGGCCGATCTCCGCGACCCTGCTCGCCTTCGCCGCCCTCGCCGTGGTGATCGCCATCCTGCCCGCGGTGCGCAAGAAGCGCGACGAGGTCTTCGTCGAGGAGGACTGACCGGGGCGCGGCTGGACCCGCGATCCCGGCCGCGCTATTTCGGGGGCCGAGCCCCCGGAGTACCGCATGGACCACGCCCGACCCGTCCAGGACCTCTCTGCGCAAGAGGCGATGGAAGAGCTGGCCGCGCTGGCGGCCGCGCTCGACGCGGCCAACCGCGCCTATCACCAGGCCGATGCGCCCACCATCTCCGATGCCGACTACGACGCACTGAAGATCCGCAATGCAGCGATCGAGACGCGCTTTCCCGAGCTGAAGCGGCCGGACAGCCCCTCCGGGCAGGTGGGCGCCGCCCCCGCCGAGGGCTTCGCCAAGATCCGCCATGCGGTGCCGATGCTCAGCCTCGAGAACGCCTTCGCCGAGGCCGACATCACCGAATTCGTCGAGCGCATCCGCCGCTTCCTGAACCTCGGCGCGGAGGAGCCGCTGGCCTTCACCGCCGAGCCGAAGATTGACGGCCTTTCGCTGTCGCTGCGCTACGAGGGAGGCCGGCTCATCCAGGCCGCCACCCGCGGCGACGGCGAGACCGGCGAGAACGTTACCGCCAACGCCCGCACCATCGCCGACATTCCCGCCACGATCACCGGCGCCCCGGACCCGCTGGAGGTCCGCGGCGAGGTGTACATGAGCCATCCCGATTTCGCCGCCCTGAACGAACGCCAGGCCGCGGCGGGCTCGCGCCTTTTCGCCAATCCCCGCAACGCCGCCGCGGGCAGCCTGCGCCAGCTCGACGCCCGCATCACCGAGGCCCGCCCGCTGCGCTTCTTCGCCTATGCCTGGGGGGTGACTGCCGAGCCGCTCGCCGAGACCCAGAGCGGCGCCATCGCCCGGCTGGCGGACCTCGGCTTTCCGACCAATCCGCTGATGCGCCGCTGCGAGAGCGTTGCCGAGATGCTCGAGCACTACCGCGCCATCGAGGCGCAGCGAGCGACCCTCGGCTATGACATCGACGGCGTGGTCTACAAGGTGGACCGGCTCGACCTGCAGGCCCGGCTCGGCTTCCGCTCCGCCACCCCGCGCTGGGCCATCGCGCACAAGTTCTCCGCCCAGCGCGCCACCACAAGACTCGAGGCGATCGAGATCCAGGTCGGCCGCACCGGCGCGCTATCGCCGGTCGCCCGCCTGACCCCGGTGACCGTCGGCGGCGTCGTCGTCTCCAACGCCACGCTCCACAACGCCGACTATATCGCCGGCCTCGACAGCCACGGCGCGCCCATCCGTGAGGGCCGCGACATCCGCGTCGGCGACTGGGTCACGATCTACCGCGCGGGCGACGTGATCCCCAAGGTCGAGGACGTGGACCTCGCCCGCCGCCCCCCCGACGCGGAACCTTACGTCTTCCCCGACACCTGCCCGATCTGCGGCTCCGACGCGATCCGCGAGCCCGGCGAGGCCGCGTATCGCTGCACGGGCAACCTGATCTGCCCGGCCCAGGCGGTGGAGAAGCTGAAGCATTTCGTCTCCCGCAATGCCTTCGACATCGAGGGACTGGGCGCCAAGCAGGTCGAGGCGCTCTTCACCGACGAATGGATCCGCGAGCCGGCCGACATCTTCACGCTGGCCACCCGCCACGGCCCCGGCAACCTGACCGAGCTGCGCAACCGCGAGGGCTGGGGCGCGAAATCGGCCGAGAACCTCTTCCGCGCCATCGACGATCGCCGCCGCATCCCCCTCAACCGCCTGATCTTCGGCCTCGGCATCCGCCATGTCGGCGAGACGGCGGCCAAGCTCCTCGCCCGCCGCTACGGCTCATGGGCGCGCTTCGCCGCCGCAATGGAGGCCGCCCGCGAGCATCACGGCCCCGACTGGGACGAGTTGAACGCCATCGACGGCGTCGGCCCCATCCTCGCCGCCAGCCTGGTCGATTTCTTCCACGAACCCGCCAACCGCGCCGCCCTCGACCGTCTGGTGGCCGAGCTCGACATCCAGGACGTCGAAGCTCCCACGGCCACCGGCTCGCCCGTCGCCGGCAAGACCGTCGTCTTCACCGGCACCCTGGAACGCATGACCCGCGCCGAAGCCAAGGCCCGCGCCGAAGCCCTCGGCGCCAAGGTCGCGGGGTCAGTCAGTGCGAAGACCGACTATGTCGTCGCCGGCCCGGGGGCGGGGTCGAAGGAGAAGAAGGCGAAGGAGCTGGGGCTGACGGTGCTCAGCGAGGAGGAGTGGCTGGCGTTGATCGGGTGATGCGGCGCTACGCCGCCCACCCCGGCGACGTCCCCATCCCCGTCTCGTCCGGTCCCAGCACCCGCACCCGCGCGCCCACATTGACCCGCTCGTAGAGGTCCATCGCGTCCTGCTGGAACATGCGGATGCAGCCGGCCGATTGCGAGTTGCCGATCGAGCCGGGCTCATAGGTGCCGTGGATGCGGTACATGCTGTCGCGCCCGTTCCGGTAGAGATACATCGCCCGCGCCCCCAACGGGTTCTCCAGCCCCGGCGCCATGCCGCCGCGCCAGGGTCCGTAGAGCTCGGGCTCGACCCGGATCATGTTCGCGGTCGGGGTCCAGTAGGGCCAGTGGCGCTTGAACCCCACCGTGGCGCGGCCCGCGAAGGTGCGGCCCTGCGCGCCGACGCCGACCCGGTAGCGGATCGCCCGGTTGCCGCCCAGAATGTAGTAGAGGAAATACGAATAGGGGTCGACCACCACCGATCCCGGCGGCTCGTCGCTCCAGAAATCCACCTCCTGGCGCACCGCATGGCGCGTCAGGTAGCGGTCTGGGATCGCCGGCACCAGGAACTCGCCGTCCTGCACCGCCGCATACATCGCCCGCGTCTCGGCATCCGGCCACAGAAGCGGCGTCTCGCGCGGGCTTCCCGCACAGGCCGCCAGCACGACCGATGCGCCGCCGAGCAGGACGCCGCGCCGGGTCGGAGCCGCAAGCGGCAATGCAATCGGGGCGGTAGGGGCAGGGTGGGGCAGGGACATGCTCGCCTTCCGGTTAACGCTCGTCATCCTATCGCGATCATAACCCCCTGATCCCGTTGGCGCAAATCCCCGGCGGAACCGCCCGCCACCCGGTGCCCATCCGCCACACATTGTCCAGCCGCCCGGCTTGCTCTAGGCTCACCCCGATCCGCGCGGGCCCCGGTGCAACGGAAAACCATCCTTCATGAATCCCAATGATATCATGAGCATGCCCGCAATTTCACGCCTGCGCACCCAGGGTTGCACAGCCCGATGAGCCGCCCCGAGATCCTCTTTCCGCTCTTCGGCGATGTGACCGCCCTCGACGGTATCGGCCCCAAGATCGCGAAGAACCTCGCGCGCATGGAGATCACCCGCCCGGTGGATCTCGCCCTGACGCTGCCCACCGGCGGCACCGATCGCCGCCTGCGTCCCTCGATCATGGGGGCGGAGCTGCCGGCGGTCGTGACCGTCGAGATCGAGGTCGGCCTGCACCGCGCCCCCGCCGCCCGCGGGCGGCCCTACCGGATCCATGTCCGCGATGCCGCGACCGAGTTCCAGCTCGTGTTCTTCCACCCCCGCACCGACTGGATCCGCGCCCAGCTTCCCGCCGGCAGCCGGCGCGTGGTCTCGGGCCGGGTCGAGCTCTTCGACGGCATGGCCGAGATGATCCATCCAGACCACATCCTGCGCCCGGGCGAGGAGGGCCTGCCCGAATACGAGCCGGTCTACCCGCTGACCGAGGGCGTGACCCTGCGCGTGATGACCCGCGCCGCCCAGGACGCGCTGACCCGCATCCGCCCGCTGCCCGAATGGATCGACCCGCATCTGAAGGCGCGCGAAGGCTGGCCTGACTGGGACGCGGCGCTGCGCACCGCCCATGCCCCCGAGGGCCCCGCCGATCTCGCGCCGACGACCCAGGCGCGCACCCGCCTCGCCTATGACGAGCTCTTCTCGCATCAGCTGACGCTCGCGCTCGCCCGCGCGAAGATGAAGCGCGCGGCGGGCGCCGCCACCCGGGGCGACGGCAGCCTGCGCGCCCGCGTCCTCGCGGCACTGCCCTACGCCCCCACCGGCGCTCAGACCCGCGCAGTCACCGAGATCACCGAGGACATGGCCGCGCCCGGCCGCATGAACCGCCTGCTGCAGGGCGATGTGGGCGCCGGCAAGACGCTCGTCGCCATGCTCGCCATGCTGGCGGCCGTCGAGGCGGGCGGCCAGGCGGCGATGATGGCCCCGACCGAGATCCTCGCCCGCCAGCATTTCGACGGGCTCGCGCCCCTGGCCGAGGCGGCCGGCATCCGGCTCGAGATCCTGACCGGCCGCGACAAGGGCGCTGAGCGCGCCGCCCGCCTGCGCGCGCTGGCCGCCGGCGAGATCGCGATCATCGTCGGCACCCATGCGCTCTTCCAGAAGGACGTGGCGTTCCACGACCTCCGCCTTGCCATCGTCGACGAGCAGCACCGTTTCGGCGTCCGCCAGCGCATGGACCTCGGCGCCAAGGGCGCGGCGGTCGATGTGCTGGTGATGACCGCGACGCCCATCCCGCGCAGCCTCGCACTCGCCAGCTACGGCGACATGGACCTCTCCGTGCTCGACGAGAAGCCGCCGGGCCGCCAGCCGATCGAGACGGTGCTCGTCTCCGCGGGCCGCACCGGCGAGGTGGTCGAGCACCTGCGCCGCGCCATCGCCGACGGGCGGCAGGCCTACTGGGTCTGCCCGCTGGTGGGCGAATCCGAGATCGCCGAACTGACGGCGGCCGAGGAACGCTTCGAGAGCCTGCGCGCCGCCCTCGGGCCGGAGCTGGTCGGCCTCGTTCACGGCCAGCTGCCGCCTGCGGCCAAGGACGCCGCCATGGCCGATTTCGTCGAGGGCCGCACGCGGCTGCTGGTCGCCACCACGGTGATCGAAGTCGGCGTCAACGTGCCCGATGCCTCGATCATGGTGATCGAGGGGGCGCAGGCCTTTGGTCTCGCCCAGCTCCACCAGCTGCGCGGCCGGGTCGGGCGCGGGGCCGCGCGCTCGACCTGCCTTCTGCTCTACGATCCGCCGCTCGGCACCACGGCGCAGGCGCGGCTCGAGATGATGCGCGCCACCGAGGACGGCTTCGCCATCGCCGAGGAGGACCTGCGCCTGCGCGGCGCGGGCGATCTGATCGGTGTGCAGCAATCGGGCCTGCCGCGCTTCCGCATCGCGGATCTCGAGACCCAGACGGGCCTGATGCGCATGGCCCAGGACGATTCGCGCCTGCTGCTCGACCAGGACCCGGACCTGACCTCGCCGCGTGGCCAGGCCGCGCGCATCCTGCTCTGGCTGATGGACCGGGATCAGGCGATCCACATGCTTTCCGTGGGTTAGGCGCCAGAGCGGGCGCCTACACCTTCATGTTCTCCTTACGTTCGACTGGATCCTTGACTTTAAGGTTTCCAAATGAGAACATTAATCGAACATAAAGGAATCAAGCGGGAACATTGCCATGAAAAACGCTGCCCATCGCTTCTTGAGCGCCGATTCCGATACGCTCCTGCGGGACGCCCTCGGTCTCGCCATTCTTTGCGCGGTGATCATCGCGGGGCTGTCGCTTCCCGCCGCCATCTGACCGCCGGACCAGTTCTGCGACCTGCCTGCCTGCCTGACCTGCCTGTGGTGTCCCCACACGGACCTGCCTCCGTTCCGGCCTCTGGCCCTGCCTCGGACACCGCTCACTCGACGCCGCCATCCCGCAAGGATGCGCGGCGTCTTTTTCGTCCAAGGGGTGTTCTCGCGACAGCCGCGGCATATGCGCCGCGGTGTTAACGAAGCTTTCCTAATGCTTACCTGTCTCGAATAGGCCTTTTAAATCAATGGCCTGCAAAATGCGCACACGTGCGCACCCTGCGCGCGCGCACTCAGGCCGCGGCCAGGGCCTCGTCCATGGCGGTCAGCGTCGCCTCCAGCGCCAGCATGATCGAGGCATGGCGGTTCTTGTACTCGCGTGCCGGCAGCAGCACCTCGAACCCCTCGAACGGGGCATCCGGCACCGGTCCGCCCGACTTCAGCATCGCATGCAACTGATCGCGTGCCGCCGCGATCTCCGCCCGCGTGCGCCCGATGGCAACGCTCCCCAGCACCGACGCCGCCGCCTGCCCGAGCGCGCAGGCCTTCACGTCCTGCCCGAAATCGCTGATCCGCCCGTCCTCCAGGCAGAGATCGACCGTGACCGTGGACCCGCAGAGCGGCGAGCGCTTGCGGGCGCTCACCTGCGGCTGCGCCAGCCGCTCGGAATGCGGGATGTCCGCCGCCAGCGCCAGGATGCGCTGCGAGTAGAGCTTGATCAGGTCCTGGTCCGGCATTCCCAGCACATCCTTTGCATTCCCGTGCGGCTCCCATAAATAGTCCCGATCCGCCGCCCGGGAAAGAGGACCCGCGCCATGCCGGCCTTCGACATCTCCAGCCTCCGCTTCGACGCGAACGGCCTGATCCCCGCGATCGCTCAGGCGACCGACGGCGAGGTGCTGATGCTCGCCTGGATGAACGCCGAAAGCCTGGCCGAGACCCTGCGCACCGGCCGCGTCACCTACTGGTCCCGCTCCCGCGGCGCACTCTGGCGCAAGGGCGAGACCTCGGGCCACATCCAGCGCCTGGTCGAGCTGCGCCTCGACTGCGACCGCGACTGCCTGCTCGTCATCGTCGAGCAGACCGGCCCCGCCTGCCACACCAACCGGCGCAGCTGCTTCTTCACTGCCGTGGCGGACGGCAACGAGACGATCCTTTCCGAGCCGATCGCCTGAACTGGCAGCAGATCACTGACATGTGAGGCTGCGGGTTACTCTTTGCGTGGGCAGGGGGGGCACGCGCGGTATGCTCGACCCGTCCCGCATCGGAAAGGGCAGTCATGACCGCACTCCTCAGCGTCGCGCCGGCCCTGCTTCTCGCCGCGATCCTGCTTTCGCTCGCGCCGGCGACAGCACAGACGCCGATCGAGATCGATGCCGAGATCGTGCTGGCCGTGGACGCCTCGGGTTCGATGGACCCCTACGAGCGCGAGGTCCAGCGCAACGGCTATGCGGAGGCGCTGCGCCATCCCGACCTGATGCGGGCCATCACCGCCGGCTGGACCGGGCGCATCGCGCTCACCTATTTCGAATGGGCCGGTGACGTCCGCCCGGCGACGCTGATCCCCTGGCGCCTGATCGACGGCCCCGAATCCGCCGCGGCCTTCGCCGCCGAGATCGAGGCGATCCGCATGCCCACCTGGCGCGGCACTTCTATCTCGAGGGCGATAGACTTCGCAGTCGATCTGCTCGAGGTCAGCGAGTACGCCGCCGCCAAGCGCGTGATCGACATCTCCGGCGACGGCCCCAACAACTTCGGCCCGCCTGTCACGGACGCGCGCGACCGCGCCGTGGCGCTCGGCATCACCATCAATGCCCTGCCGATCATGATCCGGCCCTCGCGCGGGGTGGCGCTCGATCGCTATTTCGAGGACTGCGTGATCGGCGGCCTCGGCGCCTTCGTGCTGGTCGCCCATGCACCGGAGGAATTCGCCCAGGCCATCCGCCGCAAGCTGATCCTCGAGATCAGCGGTGAACAGCCCGAACGGCTGCGCCTCGCGGCCGACCACGAACCCACCAACTGCATGATCGGCGAGATGATGCGCCCGAACCGGTTCGAGCGCTTCTGAGAGATCAGCCGCCGGCCACCCAGCGCTCGCGCGCCAGTGCGGTCTCGGCCGCCGCATCGAGAGGCGGGGATGCCTTGACCCCGTAAACCGGATCTCCAGGATTTCCGCGACCTCGCGGTCCTTCAGCCCCTCGACGCGATCAGCGGCGGCGGGGCCCCTCGGTCGGTCCCTCGATGAAGTCGGCGTCGACGACATCGGGGCGGGGCGGGACGGGCGGCGTCGCGGCCTGGGCCGAGCGGACCTCGGGTTCGGGCGCTGGCTCGGGCGTGGGCTCGGGCCGGAATTCCGGCGCGGGGTCCGCCAGCACTTCCGGCTCCGGGTCGGGCTCCGGCTGCTCGACGGGCTCCGGCTCGGGCGCAGGGGGCTCGATCTCGCCCACGATAAGCGGCAGCATCGCCGCGGCGTCGAGACCGGCCGTGTCGGGCGCCGGCGCCGCCTTCCATTCCAGCGTGTCGAAGGCGCCGCAGCTCTCGCAGACCGGGGCCCAGGTCGCATGGACGTGGTTGCACTTCGCGCAGATCCACTGCGGCCCGCGCGAGGCGTTCAGCGCTTTGGCCAGCCAGCCGCGCACCACCTGGTCGGGCGCACCCTGGCCGCGCTCGATGGCGGCCATCAGGGCCAGACTGCGGGTGGTGGGCTCGGTCTCGGCAAGATCGCCGAGCGCCTTGCGCGCGGCCGGGAAGTCCTCGGCCGCCAGTGCGAGTTCCGTCGTGAGCAGCTTGCTCTCGACGTGGTCCGGCGCGGCTGCGACGAGCGTCGCGAACCGGCGCCGCCGCGCCTCGGGCGTCTCGTCCGGCTCCAGCGCGGCAAAGGCTGCAGCGAGGTCGGGATGCGGATTGGCCCCCCAGGCAATGGCCAGGACCTTCACGGCCTTGCGCTTGGAGCCCTTCATCGCCAGCACCCGCGCGGCGAGTGCGGCCGCCGGGACCAGCGACGGCGCGAGCTTGTTGGCCTGGAGCGCGGCTTCGGTGCCGCGCGCCATGTCACCCGCGTCGATTGCGGCCCGTGCATCGGCGAGCGAGAGCACGGCATCGCGCCGCGCCGACACATCGCGCGGCAGCAGGCGGGCATGCATCGAGGCGGTCAGCGTCTTGCGCGCGCCGCCCCAGTCGGCCTGCTGGGTCTGCAGCGCGAAGAGCGTGCGCAGCACCTCGGGATTGGCGGGGCGCAGCTCGAAGGCCTTTACTGCCAGCGCATGGGCCTTGTCGCTCTCACCGTCCTGGAGCTTGTAGCGCATCAGGCGCATGATCCCGGCAAAGCGCGTGCGGGGATGTTCGAGCATCGCCTTGGCCTGGTCGTAGGCAGCCTGGCGGTCGCCGGCGAGCTCGGCCGCCGGGGCGCTGACCATCAGGGTCATCTCGGGACGGCCAAGCAGCTTGTCGGCCTTGGCGGCCTGGCGCATTGCGGTGCGCGCATCCCCCTCGCCGAGGGCCACGAGCCCGTCCGAGAGCGCCGCCAGTCCGCGCCTCTCGCGCGAGCGGAAGAAGTAGCGGCTGACCGCCGTCTCGTCGCCGAGCAGGAAGCGGATGATCGCGGCGAGCAGGCCGAGCAGCTTCAGGATCACCAGCGCGGCGACCAGCAGCAAGGCGAGCGCCAGCACGAAGCCGAGCGGCGTGAGCGCCAGCTCGCGGCCGGCGAAGGCGATCCTGACCTCGCCAGGTGCTTCCAGCAGCCAGGCGGCCCCGAAGGCGACGGCCACCGCGAGGCCGAGGAAGGCGAGAACCTTGAGAATGGACCAGAGCATGGGTGTCTACCTTCAGTCCACGGCGGGCGCGGGTGCCGGCGCGGAGAGCGCGGACAGGCCGGTATCGGCCGCCAGCCGAAGCCGTGCGCTCGCGAGCCAGCCGGCCATTGCAGCCGTCGCCTCGCTCGGCAGGTTCTCGGCCTCGGCGAGGGCGGAGGCGAGGTCGCCGTTCTCCAGCCGGTCCTCCATGCGCGAGAGGATCGCGTCGGGCGTCATGCCCGGCTGGGGTGTCAGCGAGCGGCTTGCGACCTGGGCGCTGAGAAAGGCCCCGGTGCGCGCGACGATCCCCTCGCCGGCACTGGCGATGATCGAGGCCCGGATCGCGGCATGGGCCGCCTCGGGAAAACGCTCGCGCAGCGCGGCCAGCGTGGGCGCGCCGCTGGCGGCGGCGGCGGTGATCCCTTCGGGAAGTGGGGCGCTCGCGGCAAGGCGCTCGGCGACATCGGCGAAGGGCTGTCCGGCGGCGAGCGCCGCGCGCAGCAGCGCCATGTCGGAGGCTGTATGCGCCGCATCGAGTGCGTCCGAGGCGTCGGCCTCGATCGTCGCAACCCGGGCCTGCGCCGTCTCGATGGAACGGTCCGCCGTCGCGGCGACCTCGTCGATCCGGGCTGCGAGCGCGCTGGTCTGGCTGCCGAGCGACGTTACCTCGGCGCGAAGCCCCTCGAGCTCGGCCCGGTAGACGTCGATCCGCGCGATGGCCTCGTCGCTGGCGCTGCTGCCGGCCGCGACGCCGCCGGCGAGCTGGTCCTTGAGCGTGTCGAGTTCGGCGCCCTGGCCATCGAGCGCGCTTGCCAGGGCGTCCAAGCGCTGGCGGAGCGCGGTCGGGTCCTGGGCGTCGATCTCCTGGCGAAGGGCGGTGATGTCGGCGGTTGCCGACCCGGTCGCCTCGGTCACCGCTGCCCCGATCCGCGCCTCGAGGTCGTCGGTGGCGGGCAGGGCGGACACGGCCGCCTCGGTGGCGGCGAGGCGCGCGTCCAGCCGGGCTTCGAGCGCTTCGAGGCGCGCTTCGGCCTCGCCTGTGCCCGGTGTCAGCCAGGCGGCGACCGGCGCCATGCCCGAGGGAAGCGCGGGCGCGATCCGCGGCGCGGCCCAGATCCCGATCCCGGCGCCGGCGAGCAGCAGCAGGAGCCCGGCAAGGGCGCGGCCGGCGAAGGAGTGGCCCTCGTCCTCCTCGCCGGGTTCATCCGGCAGGGCGGGCTCGGGCTCGGCCTCGGGCGCCTCCTGGCGCGGCGGATGCCCGGCGTGGATCGGCGGGACGGGGTCCGGCGCAGGCGCAGGCTCGGGCATGTCGACGGGGTCGGGCGCGGGCGGGGACGCGGCTGTGAGCGGGGGCAGCGGCTCGGGTTCAGGCAGCGCTGCCTCGGCCGGGCTGGTGTCCGGCGGCGCGGCTCCGGTGTCCTGCTGGGCAAGCGAATCGTCCGGTGCCGGCGCGCTGCCGTCGGCGGGGGGCGCCGAGGGGCCTTCGCCGTCCGAATCTGATTTCTGTCGTGCCATCAGTCACTTTCCCCGCTCGCGCTCGCTGCACTGCGGGATAGTAGGCGATGGCTCCGGGCGCCACAAGCCAAAGGCCGGGCCGCCCCGGGGCGGTTCAGGCCTGCGTGAGCCGGGCGACGATGGCGTCCCGCGTGGGGGCGGTGGCGACGAGGCGCCGGCCGAAGCCCGCCTGCGTCAGGGCGGCGTCGGCGGCGGCGCTGAGCGCGACCGAGGTGGTGCGGGAGAGCGGCCATCCCTCCCGGGCCGCCTGGTCGGCGAAGATGCGCGCCGAGCGCGGGGAGAAGTGCGCGACGACGTCCGCCGTGCCGGCGTCAAGCAGGGCGCGGCCCTCACCGGCGATGAGGCAGGGGCGCTGGTCGTAGATCTCGGCGGCACGGGTGGCGAAGCCATCTGCGGCCAGCATCGAGGTGAGCGAGCCTGCCGCATGGCGGCCGCGTATATGCAGGAGCGATCCAGCCCCGGGTTGCAGCCGGGCGCGCACCAGTGCGGCGAGGTCGTGGACGTCGCCGTCGGCCGAGCTCGCCTGCATGCCCGCCTGGCGGGCGGCTTCGGCGGTGATCTCGCCGACGCAGTAGGCCGGCAGATCGCGCCGCGGCGTCCGCGCCGCGAACTGCGCCACGCCGTTGGCGGAGGTGAAGAGCAGGCCCGTGACGCCGTCGAGCGGAATGGGTCCGGGGAGAGGCGAAATCTCCAGCACCGGGGCGAGCACGGGTCGGAAGCGGCCGGGAAGAAGCGTCCCGATCTCGGCGGCGAAGGCTTCGCCCTGGGGACGAGGGCGGGTCAGGAGGAGGGTTCGGGGCGGTGCCATCGATCGTCTCGCGGCATCCTTGCTGCGGGGGTTCGCGGGTGTTACCTCCGCCGCGCGCGCGGTGCAATCGCGCGTCGGGCGGTTCTGGCGGCAGTACGGGCAGGCGTGGCAGACGAGCGGGTCATCCTCGGCATTGAGAGCAGCTGCGACGATACCGCCGTGGCGGTGATCCGCGCGACGCCGGGCCGGGCCGTGGGCGAGATCCTCGGGCGGTCAGCGCGCGGGCAGGTGGCGCTGCACGAGATCTACGGCGGCGTGGTGCCAGAGATCGCGGCGCGCGCCCATGCCGAGCGGCTGGACGGTGTGACGGCCGCGGCGCTGTTGGATGCCGGCATCGGGCTCGGGGATCTGGACGCGGTGGCGGTGACCGCGGGGCCGGGGCTCATCGGCGGTGTTCTGGCCGGCGTGATGTTCGCCAAGGGGCTGGCGGCCAGCCGGGGCCTGGCGATCTACGGCGTCAACCATCTGGCCGGCCATGCGCTGACGCCGCGGTTGGTGGCCGACCTGAGCTTTCCCTATCTCATGCTGCTCGTCTCGGGCGGGCATTGCCAGTTCCTGGCTGTCGAGGGCCCGGAGAGCTTCACGCGGCTTGGCGGCACGATCGACGATGCGCCGGGCGAGGCCTTCGACAAGATCGCCAAGCACCTTGGCCTGCCGCAGCCGGGAGGGCCGGCAGTGGAGGCGGAGGCGCGGCGCGGGGATGTGCGGCGCTTCGGCTTTCCCCGGCCGCTGGTGGACCGCGCGGGTTGCGATCTGTCGTTCTCGGGCCTGAAGACCGCGGTGCGGCGCGCCTGCGACCGGCTGGTGGCGGAGCAGGGCGGGATCACGCGCGCGGACCGGGCGGATCTCTGCGCCGGCTTCCAGGCGGCGGTGACCGAGGTGGTGGCGGTGCGCGCCGGGCAGGCGCTGGACCGGTTCAAGGCCGAATTGCCGGACGTGGTGCCGCAATTGGTGGTGGCAGGGGGCGTCGCAGCCAATCGCGCCATCGCGGCGGCG
>CAYLHK010000013.1:0-4967 GCA_964383295.1 uncultured Rhodovulum sp. | reverse complement strand
GGAGCGCCATGGACCGGGGGTGCTGGCCGTGGCGGGCGGGGTTGCGGCGAATGCGACGATCCGCGCCGACCTGGAGCGGGTGGCGGGGGAGGCCGGTTTCGGATGGCTGGCGCCGCCGCTCGAGCTCTGTACCGACAACGGGGCGGTGATCGCCTGGGCGGCGGCGGAGCGGATGGCGCTGCGCGGGCCGGACGGGCTCGATCTGGGCGCCCGTCCGCGTTGGCCGCTCGACGCAGAGGCCGCGCCGCTGCTGGGCTCGGGACGCAAGGGGGCCAAGGCATGATCGGGGTGGCCGGTGCGGGCGCCTTCGGCACGGCCCTGGCGGTGGTGCAGGCCGCGGCCGGCAAGCGGGTGGTGCTGTGGGGCCGTGACCGCGAGGCGATGGCCGCCATGCAGGCCGCGCGCTCGAACCCGCGCCTGGACGGCGTCGAGCTGCCGGCGGGGATCCTCTGTACCAGTGACCTGCGGCGACTTGCCGGGGCCCGGGCTCTGCTGCTGGCGGTGCCGGCGCAGGCGACGGAGGGGTTTCTGGCCCGGCAGGGTGCCGCCCTGCCGGACGCGCCGCTGGTGCTCTGCGCCAAGGGGATCGACGCCGAGGGTCTGCGGCTGCAGACGGGGATCGCGGCGGAGGTGGTGCCCGGACGGGTGCTGGCCGCGCTGACCGGGCCGGGGTTCGCGGGCGAGATCGCGCGGGGGCTGCCTACCGCGCTGACGCTGGCCTGTGCCGATCCCGGGCGGGGAAGGCAGTTGCAGGAGCTGCTGGCGACGCCGCGGATGCGGCTCTACCTGACCGATGACGTCACCGGCGCGGAGCTGGGCGGCGCGCTGAAGAACGTGGTCGCCATCGCCTGCGGCATGGTCGAGGGCGCGCGGCTGGGCGCCTCGGCGCGGGCAGCGCTGATGACGCGGGGCTTTGCCGAGATGGTGCGGCTGGCGGTGGCGATGGGCGCGCGGGCCGAGACGCTGGCGGGGCTGTCGGGCTTGGGGGATCTGTCGCTGACCTGCGGGTCGACGCAGTCGCGCAATTTCGCGCTCGGCCGGGCGCTGGGCGCCGGCGAGGCGCGGACGGGCGGGACCGTCGAGGGGGTCGCCACGGCGCGGGCGGCCTGCGAGCTGGCCGGCCGGGTGGGCGTGGAGCTGCCGATCGCGGCGGCGGTGGCGGATGTGCTTGAAGGGCGGCTGACGATCGGGGGCGCCATGGAGGCGCTGCTGGCGCGGCCGCTGCGCGAGGAGTGAGGGAGGGGCGCATGGCCTACTGGCTGTTCAAATCGGAAGCGGACACCTGGAGCTGGGACCAGCAGGTGGCGAAGGGCGACGCCGGCGAGGAATGGAGCGGGGTGCGCAACTATCAGGCGCGCAACTTCATGCGGGAGATGAAGACGGGCGATCTCGGGTTCTTCTATCACTCCAACGACGGGAAGGAGGTCGTGGGGGTGGTCGAGGTGAGCGCGGAGATCCACCCCGATTCGACCACCGAGGATGCGCGCTGGGAATGCGTCGACATCAAGGCGGTGGGGCCGATGCCGCGGTCGGTGACGCTGGCCGAATGCAAGGCCGAGCCGCGGCTGAAGGAGATGGTGCTGGTCAACAACACGCGGCTTTCGGTGCAGCCCATCAGCCCCGAGGAGTGGCGCGTGGTCTGCGAGATGGGCGGCTGGACGGGGCGGATGGAGTAGCCGACGCAGGCCGTTCGCGGTTGAACAGGCCGCAAATGTCTGAAATCATTAGATGAATTAAATGTATACACATTGTGTATACATTGTCAGGGTGTCGTTCCTGGCACGAGCCGATGCACCTCGCCGGTGGTGCCATAGGGCCCGTAGGTCTCGTTGGTCAGCACGTAGATCTCGCCGCGCGCGTCCTGGCCGAGGGCTGTGACCCGGTCGTCGACCTCGGCCAGCTTCTCGAGCGTCCAGGGAGCGCCGAAGCCGGGCGAGGGGCGGGCGATGAAGATCTGGCCCGACGGAACATCGAAGGCCCGGCTCCAGTCGGCGATGACCAGCGCGCCGTCCAGCCCCTCGATCGCCTCGCCGCGATAGATCCGCCCGCCGATGCTGGCGGTGCCGAGCCCCTCGCGCGGGACGCCCTCGGCAACCCCCGGCTGCTCGACCGCGCGGTTGGGATATTCGACGATTGGATCGCTGAAGGCATAGCCCAGGGCATCGCGGGTCGCGCATTCGGCCGGCGGGTTCAGTGGATTGGCGCGGTCGAAGCAGTGACGCCCCTCGCGCACCGCCCAGCCGTAGTTGCCGGGGCGGTCGACGAGGTAGACCGCCTCCCAGAGCGTCTCGCCGACCGCGCTGACGAAGGCGCCCTCGTGGCCGGCGGGGTCGAAGGCGATGCGGTAGGGGTTGCGGAAACCCCAGGCGTAGATCTCGCCGCGGCCCTGGTCGGCGCGCAGCGGATTGCTGGCCGGCACGGCGTATCCCGGCAGGCCGCGATCGACGTCGAGGCGCAGGATCTTGCCGTAGAGCGAGGTGGTGTCCTGGGCGGTCGCGTCCCAGTGGCGCAGATGCGCGGGCACGTCGAAGGCCTCGTGAAGGACGTCGGTGCCGAGCCCGTGCACGCCGCCGGCATCGCCGAGGCCGACATAGAGATAGCCGTCGGGGCCGAAGGCGAGCCCGCCGCCGTTGTGCTTGCGGCTTGGCCAGTCGAGGGCGAGCACCACCCGTTCGCTGGCGATCTCCACCCGGTCGGGTGTTGCCGGGCCGGCGGTGAATTCCGACACGCGGCGGGTATGGCTCCAGCCCGGCGGCGCGGTGGGGGCGAGCGCGGCCGTATAGGTGACGAAGAAGCGGCCGTTGGTGGCGAACTCCGGGTGGAGGGCGAAGCCGAGCAGGCCGCGTTCGTCGAAACCCTCGATCAGTGCGACCATGTTCGGGCGCAGGTCGAGCCAGGGCTCGGGCAGCAGCGTTCCGCCGGCGGTCAGGATGCGGATGGTGCCCGATTGCTCGACGATGAACAGCCGCCCGCTGCCGTCATCCGGGTCGGCGATCTCGATCGGGGCGGTGAGCCCGTCGGCGATGCGCTCCAGCGCCACTGCGGGCAGGGGATCGGCCGCGGCCGGTGGCGCCGCGGCGAGGAATGCAAGGGCGGCAGCGATGCCGCATGAGACGAGGCGCGTGCCGTGCCGCAGGCTGGTGTCCATTCAATCCCCCCGGTGTCGCCGGCCGATGCGCCGTCCCGTTCAGGCGCGGGATCTCGCGGTGGGCCGTGCGGGATCATGCGAGAGCGGCGTGCATCCCGCAAGCGCGGCGTGCGGGATCAGATCGTCTCGGCCGGGGCGGACGGCGCCGGCTCGGCGGCGGGCGGTGCTTCGGGTGGCTCGTCCTGCCCGGGGGCGGGACGCAGGGCTCGATTGACGTGGCCGGCCACCCGGGCGTCGGGCGGGGTGGCGAGCTTGACCACCTTGCGGTCCTGGTATCCGCCGAGCCGCGCCGTGGCGAGCACGGCGGTGCGCCCGCCCGGCTGGGGGATGGTCAGCCGGATCTCCTCGACCGCCTGGCGGGGGATCTCGATCAGCTGGCCCACATGCAGCGCCTGCAGCGCGGCGAGGCTGAGGCGCTGGCGGTGCAGCACCGCATCGACCTCGACCGGCGCATTGGCGGCGGCCCGGCGCATCAGCGCCTTCCAGAGGTCGTTGGGGCGTTCGCGCGCGGCCTCGTTGCGCGCCTGGACCGAGGCGCGGATGGCGTCGAGCGCGGAGAGCGGCAGGACCAGCGAGGCGCGGCCGCGGCGGCCGGATTCGCCGAGGCTGACCTCGGCCGAGAAGGTCAGCACGTCGATGTAGTCGGGGGCGAGGCGGAGCTGGGAGAGGGTCTGGCGCTGGTCGCGGATGCGCAGCGCCTTGGTCAGCGGCCGCCCGAAGCCGACGCCGAGGGCATGGGTGAAGGCCTGGAGCAGCGCCTCGAGATGCAGGCGGCCGAGGGCCAGGTCGATGGCGGTGAACGGGCGGACCGCGGGCTCGGGTGAGTTGGCGGGATCGCCTCCGAGGGTCAGGTCGATCAGGTGGTTCGACAGCGCCCCGTCGCAGGCGATCAGCGCCGGCGTGTCGGCATCCTCGACCTCGATCACGCCCATCATCGCCGGTGCGGCGATCCGGCCGGTGGCGGCGGCGAGCTTGGTCACGGAGACGGCGTCGACGCTGACGCCGACCATGGTCTTCACCAAGGGCCGGAGCCGGTCCTCGATGCCGCGCCCGAGGCTCTCGACGATCACGTCGGTCTCGGCCAGCGGCGAGCGGGCGACGCCGCCGCGGCGAAGCTTGCGGGAGAGGACCGAGGTGTTGGCGGACATGGGGGTTCCGTTGCTGTGCGCAAGCACCATCCGGTTCAATGGTTGCCGAAACCTGAACGGGGTCGCGACAATGCGCGGGAATTGTTGCGGCTGCGCTAACCTTGCCTTCAGCTTTGCGCCGTCATGTGAGGTCGGGGCAAAGGGGATCGGGCCATGGACCGCAAGGCCGCAGGCAACATCATCGTCATCAAGCGAAAGACCGTCGTCGAGGGCGGGCACCATGGCGGCGCGTGGAAGGTCGCCTATGCCGACTTCGTGACGGCGATGATGGCCTTCTTCCTGCTGATGTGGCTGCTCGGCGCGACGACGGAAAAGCAGCGCAAGGCGTTGGCCGACTATTTCGCGCCGACGATCGTCAACACCAAGCAGGAAAGCGCCGGTTCCAACGGCATGTTCGGCGGCGATTCGATCGTCGCGGCCGACAATTATCCGAACCGCGCGAGCCAGACGGGGTCGCGCTCCATCACCATTCCGCGCGACGTCGTCGGCGGTCCCAAGGAGGCGTCGGGCCGGGAGCGCGAGCGCGAGCAGTTCCAGGTCGTCGCAAAGTCGCTGCGCGACCGCATGGAAGAGAAAAGCGAGCTGAGGCGCCTCGCGCGCAACCTGCGCTTCACGGAAACGGCCGAAGGGATGCGGATCGACAGGTCGGCATCGTCGACGACGTCGATCCG
>CAYLHK010000012.1:0-51561 GCA_964383295.1 uncultured Rhodovulum sp. | reverse complement strand
TCGAGCAGATCCAGTTCGGCAAGCAGGACATCGTCTTCGCCGGCGGCGGCGAGGAACTGGACTGGACGCTCTCCTGCCTCTTCGACGCCATGGGCGCGATGAGCTCCAAGTACAACGACGCGCCGACGACCGCCTCCCGCGCCTTCGACGCCACCCGCGACGGGTTCGTGATCGCCGGCGGCGGCGGCGTGGTGGTGCTCGAGGAGCTCGAGCACGCGCTGGCGCGCGGCGCCAAGATCTACGCCGAGGTCACCGGCTACGGTGCCACCTCCGACGGCTACGACATGGTTGCCCCCTCGGGTGAAGGCGCCGAGCGCTGCATGAAGCTCGCGCTCTCCACGATCGGCAACCGCACCGTCGGCTACATCAACGCCCATGGCACCTCGACGCCGGCGGGCGACGTCACGGAGGTCCAGGCCGTGCGCCGGGTCTTCGGCGAGGACAAGATGCCGAAGATCTCGTCCACCAAGTCGCTGACCGGCCATAGCCTCGGCGCCACCGGCGTGCAGGAGGCGATCTACTGCCTGCTGATGCTGCAGGACGACTTCATCGCCGCCTCGGCCAATGTCACCGAGCTGGACCCGGCGCTGAAGCCCGAGGAGATCGCGACCAAGCGCATCGACAAGGCCGGCCTCGACACGGTGATCTCCAATTCCTTCGGCTTCGGCGGCACCAACGCCACGCTCGCGCTCAGTCGCTATCATGGGTGAGCCGGTCGCAGGCAGCCTGCTCGCGGGCAAGCGCGCGCTGATCCTGGGGGTCGCCAACGACCATTCCATCGCCTGGGGCATCGCGCGCGCCATGCATGCCCAGGGCGCCAGCCTCGCCTTCACCTACCAGGGCGAGGGCTTTGGGCGGCGCGTGGTGCCGCTGGCCGAATCGCTCGGTGCCGGCATCATCGAACCCGCCGACGTGCAGGACCCCGCCTCGCTCGACGCCCTTTTCGAGCGGATCGGCAGTGAATGGGGCGGGCTCGACGTTCTGGTGCATGCGATCGCCTTCTCCGACAAGGCCGAGCTCGACGGGCGCTTCCTCGACACCAGCCGGTCGAACTTCCTCAAGTCCCTAGACATCTCCTGCTACAGCCTCGTCGACCTGACGCGGCGCGCAGCGGCGCTGATGACGGACGGCGGATCGGTGATCACGCTGAGCTACATCGGCGCCCAGCGGGTGACGCCGCATTACAACGTCATGGGCGTGGCCAAGGCCGCGCTCGAGAGCTCGGTGCGCTATCTCGCCAACGACCTCGGCCCGCAGGGCATCCGCGTGAACGCGATCTCGCCCGGCCCCATGCGCACCCTTGCCGGCGCCGCGATCGCCGGCGCGCGCAAGGTCTACCGCGCCACCGAGATGAATGCGCCGATGCGCGCCAACGCCACCCTGGCGGCCGTGGGCGGCACGGCGGTCTATCTCGCCTCCGATCTGGGGGCCTGCACCACCGGCGAGGTGATCTTCGTCGACGGCGGCTTCCATGTGCTCGGCATGGCGCAGCCGGAAAACCTCGGCGGGTGACCGGCACGGGCGCCATGCGACGCTTCACCGCCTCGGACGGCCTCTCGCTCGCCTATGCCGATGACGGTGCCGGCCCGGCGCTCCTCTGCCTGCCCGGCCTCACCCGCAACAGCGAGGATTTCGCCCCCGTCGTCGCGCATTTCGCCGGCGAACGGCGGGTGATCCGCCTCGATCCGCGCGGCCGGGGCGCCTCGGACTTCGACCCCGAGCCCTCCAACTATTCCGTCCCCATCGAGGCGCGCGACGCGCTCGAACTCCTCGACCACCTCGGCCTCGCCCGCGCCGCCGTGCTCGGCACCTCGCGCGGCGGGCTGCTGGCCATGGCCATCGGCGCCGTGGCCCCGGACCGGCTCGCGGGCGTGATGTTCAACGACATCGGCCCGGTGATCGAGGCGCACGGCATTGCGCGCATCGGCACCTATCTCGGCGTGACACCCCCCTACCCCGATCTCGACGCCGCCGCCCGCGCCTATGAAGCCGGATCGCAGGCGCAGTTCCCGGGCGTGACGGCCGCGGCATGGCGGGGCCACATCGCCCGCGTCTGGCGCGAGACCCCGGAGGGCCTGGCCCTGCGCTACGACCCGGCCCTGCGCGAGCCCTTCCTCGCGACGATGCAGGGCGGCCCCCTGCCCGACCTCTGGCCCTTCTTCGACGCGCTGCCGCCAGTGCCGCTGGCCCTGTTGCGCGGCGCGAATTCGGATATCATCTCGCAAGCGACCGCGGCCGAGATGCAGCGGCGCCGGCCCGACATGGTCGTCAGCGTGATTCCGGACCGCGGGCATGTGCCCTTTCTGGACGAGCCGGCCTCCGTGGCGGCGATCGCGGCCTATCTGGCAAGGGTGGAGACATGAGCGACATCACGGCAATCCGGGCGGCGGCCGAGCGCCTCAAGGGACGCATCCGCCGCACGCCGCTCCTGTCCAGCCCCGCGCTCGACGCGCTGGCCGGACGGCGGGTGCTGGTCAAGGCCGAGTGCCTGCAGGTCACCGGCTCGTTCAAGGCCCGCGGCGCCTGGTCGGCCATCTCCGCCCTCGACGCGGACACCCGCGCCCGCGGCATCCTCGCCTATTCCTCGGGCAACCACGCCCAGGGCATCGCCTGGGCCTCGACCGCCCATGGCGCGCCCTCGGTGATCGTCATGCCCGCCGATGCGCCCGCCGCCAAGGTGGCCGGCACCCGCGCGCTGGGGGGCGAGGTCGTGCCCTACGACCGGGCCCGCGAGAACCGCGAGGAGATCGGCCAGCGGCTCGCCGAGGAGCGCGGCCTGACGCTGGTGCAGCCCTACGACCATCCGCAGGTGATCGCCGGCCAGGGCACGCTGGGGCTGGAGCTGGCCGCGCAGGCGGCCGAGGTGGGTGTCGAGACCGCCGACGTGATCGTGCCCTGCGGCGGCGGCGGCCTGTCGTCGGGCCTGGCGCTGGCGCTCGAAGCCGAGGCCCCTGGCCTGCGCGTGCGCACCGCCGAGCCCGAGGGCTTCGACGACGTCGCCCGCTCGCTCGCCAGCGGCACGCGCCAGCGCAACGCGCAGCTCTCCGGCTCGATCTGCGATGCGATCGTGACGCCCGAGCCGGGCCAGCTCACCTTCCCGATCCTGTCGCGCCTGGCCGGCCCCGGCTTCGCGGTCAGCGATGCCGAGGCCATGCGCGCCGTGGCGCTCGCCTTCCGGCACCTCAAGCTGGTGGTCGAGCCCGGCGGCGCCGTGGCGCTGGCCGCAGCGCTCTTCCGTCCCGACGAGATCGCGGGAGATACGGTGATCGTGGTCACCAGCGGCGGCAATGTCGACGCCGGCCGCTTCGCCGAGGCGATCCTGGCCGAAGACGCCTGATCACGTCGCACCTTCCCTCCTTCCGAACCCGCACCAGCGACGCACTGCGTCGCGCGGGTTCGTCGGCTGGAGCGCGGAAGCCGAGGGGCCGAACGCATCGCCGTCGCTCTGTAATCAAGCTGCGCCCGTATCACGCTGCCTGAGCGTGCCCAAACCTTTCCTAAACCTTACCTGTCCTGAATCGCGCCGTGATTCCAATGCCTTGAAAACTGCGCACATGTGCGCACCCGTGCCGGGCACAGCCCTGGCAGGCGAAAGCGGCGCGCTTCAGCCCGCCGCCCTCGCCTCCATCCGGTGCAGATAATCCACGATCAGCCGCGCCCATTGCTGGCTGTGGACCTCGCGGTCGAGCCCCGCGCGGGCCTCCGCCGCCATCGCCTCGGGCAGCAGCGTGCCCGTCCGCACGGCGATCAGCTCGTCGAGGAACTCGCGTCCGAACTCGGGATGCGGCTGCAACGAGATCGCATCCGGCGCCTCGGGATCGCCATAGGCAATGGCCGCGAAATCGCAGTGTGACGACCGCGCCAGCACGGTCGCATCCTCCGGAAGCGCCACCACCTGATCCTGATGCAGCGCGTTGACCGAGAAACGGTCGGGCACATGCTGGACCCAGCTCGGACGATGCACGATCTCGTAGTCCTGCACCCCCAGCCCCCAGCCCCGGTCGGACTTCACCGCCCGCCCGCCCAGCGCCTCGGCGAGGATCTGGTGGCCGAAGCAGATCCCCACCACCGGCACCTGCGCCGCCACGCTCTCGCGCAGAAACGCCTTCAGCGGCTCGATCCAGGCCAGCCCGTCATAGACCCCGTGCCGCGAGCCGGTGACGATCCAGGCATCCGCGTCCTGCGGCGCCGCCGGCATCTCGCCCCGCACCACGCTGACGGTCACGAACTCCAGCGACGGGTCCACCGCACCCAGCAGCGCCTCGAACATGGCCGGATAGTCGCCATGCCGCACCTTCAACTCGGGGGCGACCTCTCCGGTCTCCAGGATGCCGATCTTCATGCCCGCCTCCCTCACGCAGTCGCGCGCCCCGAGAAAGCACAAGCCGCAGCGCCGCGCAATCCGGGTTCGGGCCCGGCTTGGCCCGGGCGGCTGCGACCATTGCGACAAACACGAACCTGCGCGGGGCAACGAATCCGGCTATCCTGCGTTACCTCCAGCGGGCGCCGGCGATTCGGACATGCCCTGCGCAATGGAACAAGGAAAGGGCACGACATGGCCGATACAAGAAAGACCGATACCGAGGGCGTCGACGTGGCGAAGCTGGCCGATGACCTGCGCGCCGAAGTTGCGGCCCTGCGCGATGATATCGCCAAGCGCGGCGCGTCGCTTGCGCGTACCGGCAAGGACCATGCCGCGGCGCTGAAGTCGGCCGCCTCATCGGCGGCGCGGCAGGGTTATGCCCGCGGCGAGGAGACGGTGGAGGACGTCCTGGCCGAACTGCATTCGCTCGAGGAAGAGCTGGCGGACGCCACGCGGCGCAAACCCTTCGCGGCGCTCGGGATCGCGGCACTGGTTGGCTTCCTCGCCGGCGTCCTCTTCCGGCGCTGATGTGATCGGAGTCTTCGGTTCGCTCGGGCGCCTGGCACAGGCGCGCCTGCGGGACGCCGGCCGGCGCGCGCAGGTTCGTGCCGCGCTCGCCGGCGGGGCCGTGCTCTTCGGGATGACTGCTCTCGGTTTCGGCCTTCTGGCCGGAACCGTAGCGCTCGCCGAGGAGATCGGGCTGCTTCGCGCGCTGCTGGTGATGGCCGGCACCTCGCTGGTGATCATGGCCGCGCTGCTGCTCGCCCTGAAGCTGCAGGCGCGACGCGACCGGCGGATGGCCGCGATCCGTGCCGACATGGACAGCCGCCTCCTGAAGGCGGCCGCGGTTTCGATGGTGCCGTCCGCGGCGCCGTCGCGCCCCGTGATCGGACTAGGCCTGGTGGCGCTGGGCGCGCTTCTGGTGCTCGTCCGAGGCAAGGACAGGCATTGATGCGGCCGGCCGGCCAGGTCAGCCCGGCCGGCGGTCCCGCGTCAGCCCCGCTCGCGCAGCAGCCGGGCCTTCTGGCGGTCCCAGTCCCGCTTGGCCTCGGTCGCGCGCTTGTCGGCCATCTTCTTGCCCTTGGCGATGCCGAGCGACAGCTTGGCGCGACCGCGGTCGTTGAAGTAGAGGCTGAGCGGCACCAGCGTCATGCCCTGGCGGGACGTCCCCTGCCAGAGGCGCGCCAGCTCGCGCCGGTTGACGAGCAGCTTGCGCCGCCGCCGCTCCTCGTGGCCGAAGCTCCGCGCCTGGGAATAGGCGGGGATGTAGGCGTTGATGAGCCAGAGCTCGCCCCCCTCGACCGCCGCATAGCTCTCGGCGATGTTGGCCTTGCCCTGGCGCAGGGACTTCACTTCCGAGCCCTCGAGCATGAGCCCGGCCTCGAGATCGTCCTCGATGAAATAGTCGTGCCGCGCGCGCCGGTTCTCGGCGACGATCTTCCGCGGGCGCTGTGGTTCCTTGGCCATGATCCCGCCCATCTAATGTCGACGCGGGGGCCTGTCCAGCCGGCCGCGCCCGAGGGGCACGACCGGGCACACGACCATCGGAGGAGACACCCATGCCCACGGTCTTGATCACCAGCGCAAACCGCGGCATCGGCCGCGAATTCGCCCGCCAGTTCAGCGCCGAAGGCTGGCGTGTGCTGGTCGCCTGCCGCCACCCCGAGACGGTCGCGGACGAGCTGCGCGCGCTCGGACCGATGGTGCGCCCGATCGCCATGGACGTGACCGACCCCGCCTCGGTCGAGGCCGTCGCGCGCGAGGACGACGCCCCGGTGGACCTGCTTCTGAACACCGCCGGGGTCATCGGCCAGCGCGAGGACGGGCCGGGCGAGATGAACTACGCCGAATGGGCAAGGGTGTTCGACGTGAACACCCTGGGCCCGGTGCGCGTTCTCGACGCCTTCATCGAGCGGCTGGCGGCGGCCGGCGGCGGCGCCAAGGCGATCACGCTGACCAGCGGGATGGGATCGATCGGCGATGTGGGCAGCGGCAGCTCGCTGATGTACCGAACGTCGAAGGCGGCGGTGAACATGGCCATGCGCGCCCGCGCGCTGACGCTGAAGCCGCGCGGCATCCTGGTCGCGGTGATCAATCCCGGCTGGGTGCAGACCGACATGGGCGGCGACGGCGCCCCGATCACGCCCGAGCAGAGCGTGACCGGGATGCGCGCACAGATCGACGCACTGCTGCCCGAACAGGCGGGCAGCTTCCTCAACTGGCGCGGCGGGACCTATCCCTGGTGAGGCGCAGGCCCCGGCTCAGTTGAGCAGACCACCGTGCCGCATGGCATCCCGCATCCGCTCGCGGGCGGCCTCCTCGAGCGGCACCATCGGCAGGCGCACCTCGTCGCTGCACTTGCCGAGCAGCGACAGCGCATACTTCGTGGGCGCCGGGTTGGGCTCGGCAAAGGCCGCGCGATGCAGAGGCATCAGCCGGTCCTGATAGTCGAGCGCCCGGGTGTAATCCCCCGCCAGCATCGCCTCCTGGAACTCGGCACAGAGCCGCGGGGCGATATTGGCCACCACGCTGATGCAGCCGACCCCGCCATGGGCATTGAAGCCCAGCGCGCTCGCATCCTCGCCCGAGAGCTGGATGAAGTCGCGCCCGCAGCTGCTGCGCTGGTCCGACACGCGCGTCACGTCGCCGGTCGCGTCCTTGACACCCACGATGCGCGGCAGCTTCGCCAGCTCGCCCATCGTCGCCGGCGTCATGTCCACGATCGAACGGCCGGGGATGTTGTAGATGATGATCGGCAGATCCACCGCATCATGCAGGGTGCGGTAGTGCTCGTAGAGACCGCGCTGGCTCGGCTTGTTGTAGTACGGCGTGACGACCAGCGCCGCATCCGCGCCGACCTTGTGCGCGAAGCGAATCAGGCGGATCGCCTCTTCGGTGTTGTTCGAGCCGGCGCCGGCGATGATCGGAATCCGGCCGCGGGCGGTGCGAACCACCACCTCGACGCAATGCTCGTGCTCCTCGTGGCTGAGCGTCGGCGTCTCGCCGGTGGTGCCCACGGGTACGAGGCCATGGCTGCCCTCGGCGATATGCCACTCGACGAGGTCGACCAGCGCTTTCTCGTCCACCTTGCCATCGCGGAAAGGTGTGACGAGCGCGGGGATCGAGCCTCTGAACATGGTGGTGCCTCCGAGTGGCCGCCTGTAGACTGGGGCCTGAAAAACGCGCGGAACCTAGTCGGGAAACCCGAGCGCCGCAAGGTCGGGATTGCTGACGCGGATCACACGCTATGGTATAGCGCACGGAAGAGAATACGCGCAGCCTGAGGTAAGAGCATGCAGCCCGCCGCAAGCATACTTGCTGCCTTCTCGGTCGCTGCCTGGCTGACGCTGGGGGCATCGGACGCCGCACAGACAACCCCGGACGGTGCAACCGCCCGCTCGGCGCCCGAACCATTGACCGTGTCCCGCAGCCCCCTGCCCCGGCCCGCCCCGACATCGGCCACCGCGACTTCGGCGGCGCCGTCCGCGGCACGGGCGGCAGCGCTTCCCACAACGCCCGCCAGCCGGCTGGCCGAGGCGCTCGCCGCGGCGCGCGCCGGGAACTGGGCGGGGGCCGAGGCAGCCGCCGCGCGCATGGGGGGCAAGCTCGCGCCCGACATGGTGCACTGGCTCCGCTTGCGCGACGGCGCGGGAACATGGGCCGAGTACCGCAACTTCCTGGGCGAACATGCCGACTGGCCGAACGCCGACATCGTCCGCCGGCAGGCCGAGCGACAGCTGCCGGCAAGCCTCCCGCCCAGACAGGTCTTCCTCTTCTTCGGAACCGCCCGGCCCGAAACCGGCACGGGGGTGCTGCGCCTGGCGCATGCGCTGGCGGCCTCGGGCCGGACCACAGCCGCCGAGGCGGAGGTCATTCGCGCCTGGCGCAACCTTTCGCTGAGTGCCGCCGAACAGCGCGCCTTCCGTGATGCCTGGGGCAGCCTGCTCGCCGGCCATCACGTCGCCCGGCTCGACAACCTGCTGTGGCGCGGCTGGGTGAGCGAGGCCGAGGCGATGATGCCGCTGGTCGGCGAGGACTGGCAGAAGCTGGCGCGCGCCCGGATCATGACCCGCCAGGACGCCGAAGGCCTGAATTGGGCCATCAACCAGGTGCCCGAGGCACTGCGCGGCGATCCCGGCCTCGCCTTCGAGCGCTACCGCTACCGGGTCGAGAAGGCGCGCTGGGACGAGGCCGAGACCTTCCTGCTCGAGATGTCGCGCTCGCCCGATACGCTCGGACGGCCCGAGATGTGGATGGAGCGGCGTGCCAATCTGGCCCGGCAGGCGCTGCGGCGCGGCGACGTGGACGTGGCCTATGCCCTGGCCGCCAACAGCTATGGGGATGCAGGCGCCGCCTATGCCGATGCGGAATGGGTGGCCGGCTTCATCGCGCTGACGCGGATGGACAACCCCGAAGCCGCGGCCGGACATTTCGAGCGCTTCCTCGCGGTGGTGGGAACGCCGATCAGCATCGGGCGCGGTGGCTACTGGCTCGGGCGCGCGCAGGAGGAACTTGGCAACCCCGAGGCCGCGGCCGACGCCTATGCCATAGCTGCGGCGCATCAGACGAGCTTCTACGGCCAGCTCGCCGCCGAGAAGGCCGGGACCGGCTCGGACGCGACGCTTGTGGGTGGCGCGCAGCTGGACTGGCACAGGGCGGATTTCCTCTCCTCGTCGTCGGTGCGCGCTGCGCGCCTGCTGGCGCTCGCCGGGGACGAGGCCCGGTCCGTTCAGTTCCTGCGCCATGCCGCGTCCCGCATGGAGCCCCCCGAGCGGGCGGCCCTCGCCCAGATGGCGATCGATACGGGCATGCCGCATGTGGGCGTACGCATCGCCAAGGACGCCGCAGCCGCCGGGGTGATCCTCCCCGCCCAGTACTATCCGCTGCATGCGATCGCCGAGCGGGACTGGCCTGTGCCGGCGGAATTCGCCATGGCGATCGCCCGGCAGGAATCCGAGCTCAATCCCGCGGCGATGAGCAGCGTGGGCGCGCGCGGGCTGATGCAGCTCATGCCGGCCACGGCGCGGCAGATGGCGGAAACGACCGGGGCGCCGTTCAGTCTCGATCGGCTGACCGAGGATCCCATCTACAATGCCGAGCTCGGGACGGCGTATCTGGCGCAGATGCTGCGGCGCTACAACGGCTCCTACATCCTCGCGTCCGCGGCCTACAATGCCGGGCCAGGGCGCGTCGACGAATGGCTGCGGGTCTACGGCGATCCGAGGCTCGAGGACGTCGATGCCGTAACCTGGATCGAGATGATCCCCTTCACCGAGACACGCAACTACGTGATGCGCGTGCTCGAGGGGCTGCATGTCTACCGCGCACGGCTCGGCGGCGAGGCGGCGGCGCTGCGCCTGCACGCGGACATCAAGTCGGCCGGCTGATGGCCACTCAATGATCGCCGCGCGGTCGCCCGGCGGGCCGGGAACGGTCCTCGCGGGCGTGCACCAAACCTTTCCTAATGCTTACCTGTCTCGAATCGAGAAGTGATATCAAGGCGTTGAAAAATGGGCACGCGTGCCCACCCGTGCGCGGGCACACCTCTCACGCGATCTTGCGGCGGCTGAACTCCGCCTGCGGCCCTATTGTGGCGGCGGCAGGGAAAGCACGAAATCGCTCACGTCGCGCCAGACCTTCGGGGCCTGGAGGTCGACCAGCAGCCAGTGCCAGCCCTCGGGATAGTAGATGAACCCTGCCGCGCCGGGGATGGTCGCATGCACCCGCTGCACCGCCGTCGGCCCCAGCACCTCGTCCTGCGCGCCCATCAGCGTCAGGACCGGGATATCCACCGCCGGCGCCGCCGCCGCCGCCCGGTCCATCACCTGCACGAGGCCGTAGAGCTCGCGCGACGAGGCATTGCCGAAGCTTCGCGGATCGCTCGCGGCGCGGCGCAGCGCCTCCATGTTGTCGGTCGGCATGATCTCGACCACGCCGCGCCCGGTCCAGCGCCGCTCGGGCGCGACCGTGGCCATGGTCCAGCCCCCCGCCCGCAGCACCGGGTTCAGCGCCGAGCCGCCCGCGATCGCGGGACCCACGAGCACCAGCCCGTCCGCCGGCATCCCCCGCGCCGCCGCCGCCAGCGCCACGCCTCCGCCCATGGAATGGCCGATCACGGCGAGCGGCACACCCGGATGCCGGGCACGCAGCAGGCGGGCGACCTCGATCGCGTCCGCCTCGAGCCGCGCAGCGCCCGGCCAGCGGCGGGCGCTGGGATTGGCCCCGAAGCCGCGCTGGTCGATCGCATAGACCGCGATCCCCCGCCAGCTCCAGTCGCCGGCCGCGGCATCGCCGAAGGCGAGCTCCCCCGTGTCCCCGAAGCCATGCAGACCGAGCACCACCGCCCGCACCCGCCCCCGCGGCGCCGGCCAGGCGTAGAGCGCAAGTCGCTCGCCGCTCGCACTCTCGATCCAGCCCCGCTCGATGCGCGGCGCGTCCAGCGGCGCATCCGGCCCGACCGGCCCGCCCGCACTGCACGCGGCGAGCCCGAGGCAAAGCAGAAGGAAGGCAGCGGCGCGCCCGGATCGAGCCATGCGCGACCAGGAGGCCACGGACGAGCTCAGGCGCGCTCGACGTATTCCATCGTCTCGGTCGAGACGATCACCGCCTCACCCTCGCCGACGAACGGCGGGATCATGATGCGCACGCCATTGTCGAGGATCGCCGGCTTGAAGCTGTTGGCCGCCGTCTGCCCCTTCACCGCCGGCTCGGTCTCGGTGACGGTGCAGGTGACCTTGTCGGGCAGCTGCGCGTTCAGCGCCTCTTCCTCGTGGTACTCGACCTGGATGGTCATACCGTCCTGCAGGAAGGGGCGGCGATCGCCGAAGATGTCGGCCGGGATCGTCACCTGCTCGAAGGTCTCGGCATCCATGAAGTGCAGCAAGCCGTCGCTCTCGTAGAGGAACTGCTGGTCCTTCTGGTCGAGCCGGATACGCTCGACCTTGTCGGCCGAACGGAAGCGCTCGTTCAGCTTGCGGCCGTCGCGGACGTTCTTCATCTCGACCTGGGCGAAGGCGCCGCCCTTGCCGGGCTTCACATGGGACACCTTCACCGCGACCCACAGCCCGCCATCATGGTCGAGGATGTAGCCCGGGCGGATCTCGTTGCCGTTTATCTTGGGCATTCGATGGTTCCAGTCCATTCACATGTCGGAAAGTCGCGCCTGCTATAGTGGCAGGCTTGCGCCCAGGCAAGGCGGCTCGCGACGCCGGGCCTTGGCACCCGAAGACCACCGGTCCCCGCAAGATCGGGCCGGCGCCCAGGATCAGTAGAGCATGTCATCGAGTTCCGGGCGCCTGCCCGCAACCCTCGCGCAAGCGCTCGCCGCGCGCGGTTTCAATACCCTGACACCCATACAAAAGGCCGTACTGCAGGTGACCCCACCCCCCGGCGAGATGGGCGGCGATCTGGCAATCTTCGCCCCGACCGGCTCGGGCAAGACCGTCTCCTTCGGTCTGGCGATGTCACCGCATCTTCCCGCCGCCGCCGAGAGCCGCCCCGACGGCGGACCGCTCGTGCTCGTCGTTGCTCCCACCCGGGACCTGTCGACGCAGGTCGCGCGCGAACTTGCATGGCTCCACGCCGACGGAGGCGTCCGCGTCGTTGCCTGCACGGGCGGCGGCGATCGCGCGGCCGAACGTGCGGCCCTCGCCTGTGGCGCGGAGATCGTCGTCGGATCGCCCGGGCGGCTTTGTGACCATCTGACGTCCGGAGCGCTGGCGCGGCGCGGCCTGCGCTGTCTGGTGCTCGACGAGGCAGACGAGCTGCTTGAGCGCGGATTCATCGCAGAGACCGGCCTTCTGATTGGAGCGATGCCGGCGGACTGCCAGCTGGTCCTCTGCTCGGCGACGATCGCGCCTCAGCTGCTGCGGATCGCAAGCGAGCTGCGCGCCGGCATCGCGCCTCGGCTTGTCACCGCCGACGAGATCACATCCGCTGCGCCGCCCTCGCCGAGTATGCTTGGTCTCGCCCTGCCCCAAGCGCAAATCCGGCCTGCGATCGGGGCGCTCCTGCGCCGGCACCTACCGACGCGCGCTCTGGTCTTCGGGCTCCGCCGCGAGGGCGTTCGGGAGCTGGCCGTCTGGCTGCGAGGGTCGGGTTTCCGCGTGGTTGCGCTGACCGGAGAGATGACCCGCCGCCAGCGGTCGTCGGCGCTGCGCGCGCTAGAAGAGGGGCGCGCGGACGCCTGCATAGCGACAGATCTGGCCGCGCGGGGCCTCGATCTGGCCGGGATCGGGCTGATCGTTCACGTCGGCTTGCCGCACGGACCCGCGAGCCTCGTGCACCGCAACGGCCGCGCCGGACGCGGAGCGGGCACGCCGGCCGGCACGGCCGTACTCGTTGTCACCCCCGCCAAACGCCGCCGGGCCGATGCGCTCGCCGCGCGCGCCGGCATCGCGCTGGAGTGGATCGACCGGCCCGAATAGGACCGGAGCGTCCATGGCCGCTCACGGAAGCCATCCGCATTCTCACCTTACATGTCGCTCCAGACGCAGCTTCCAGTTGGCAGCCACCCATACTACGCCTGCAACGAAGCTGACCGAGCCAAGCGCATGCGCAAGCGCCGCTCCCGTTGCGCCGAGCGGGGGCACGAGCGCCAAGAGCCCGACGGCCTGAACGATGAACGCTGCTCCGATGACCCTGAACATGGGAGCATGCAGGCCGCAGTGCTTGAGACACGTTGGCACCAGCGAGAACAGCATCACGATCGCCGTCGAGACCGCCAGGATGCGCAGCGCGCTGGCGCCTTCGGACGCGAGATCGGGCCCGAACAGGCCAAGGACGGCTTTAGGTGCCATCAACACGACTGCGACCAGCACCAGGAGAACGGGCAGCAGCCAGGCGATCCGCACCCGGTGCAGTGCGGTCAGCCCCGCCATGTCGCGCCGATCAATCAAGAGCGACATCTCGCGCACATAGGCCCTGTTTGTGGCACCGACGAGGACCATGGCCAGGTTCGCCGTGCTGTACGCAGCCGCATATGCGGCCACGGCGGTCGGCGACGGATGCAGCCAAGCGAGCCCGATGATGCTTGCCTGCGCCATTGCGGCGACGCCCAGGCGATAGAGGAAGAACGGCTGCGCCCCGCGGCGCCATTTCTCGCTGTCGTAGCTCCGCGCACCGGCAAGCCCGGACGGGATCATTGTCGCGAGCATCGCGGCCATCCCAACGCTCGCGGCCGCCAGGCCAAAGCCCCAGGCGGCAATGGCGGCGGTGGCAGATGGGCGTCCACCTGCGATGGTCCAGGTCGCGAGCCCTGCGACGGCGAGGAGTACCGGCCCGATCCGGTAGAGGACAGCGGCCAGGAGAGGTCGACCAAAGGCCGTCAATGCCTCGATCCCGATACCCGCCGCGACCCCGAACGGCAGGGCGAGACAGGCCACGAGGAGTGCGGAGCGAGTCGGGTCAGCAACGTCGCGCACGAGAAGCGCCCAGCCCAGCACCAAGCCTGAAACCAGCGCCGAGCCGATAAGGCCCCGCCGAAGGGCGAAGGCAAGATAGCCACGCACGGTGTTCCATTCCTGCCGCTCCAAAAGCGGTGGCAAGGCCCGCAAGGTGTATCGCGTCGCTCCCAGCGGCGCCGCCGCAACCAGGACCAGAAAAGAGGAGACCGCGAGGACGTACGCCTCGAACTCAGTGACGGTCAGCACTCGAGACAGCGCCGCCATCATGCCATAGGCGAGCACGTTTCCCGCAACGCCGATCGCGACCAGACCCGCTGGGGAGACCCGCGGCGGATCCGGCCTTCCCTCGGATATCGGCAGCCCTTCGTGATCGCGCCGACCGAACTGCTCCGAGAGCAAGGACATCACGCGAGATGTCGACCGAGTCCGACTTCGTCACACAGTCCGTGACCACAACTTGCGCGCGCCGCCTCCCGGAACTCCGTTGGGGTGCAGCCGAAGCGCCGACGAAACGCACGACTGAAGGACGCCGCATTGTGGAGCCCGTATCGCGCCGCAACTTGCGCTATCGATTCCCGAGAACTTCCGGCCGTCCCGATATCGCCGCATATTCGGTCGAGCCGCATGTCCATCACATAGCCAGCGACACCGCCTTTCGCCTCGAATGCTCTGTAGAGCGTTGAGCGTGACACATTGGCGAGGCCCGCGATCCGGTTCGCGTCGAGACGCGCGGAACCGATGTTGGCTAGGATTACCTGCTCCACGCGCACCCGAACCATAGTCAGGTGATCAGCGGGATCGACGTTCGGCGACCGCGGGCCGGAAAGCGCAGCCACGAGCATCGCGCGGGTCATGTCGGCCAGCCTCGGAAGGTCGTGCGGGGCGGCCGAGGGAAGGAGCTTGGCTAAGGACAGAAGATAGCCCGCAAGCGCCAGCCCGGGCGCCCCCGTCAGAGGCTCGACGCACCGGCCCGCGGTGTCGGCGTGAATGGAGGGTGCGATGGAGCGCGGAAAGATCACGCCCAGCCACTCGCCGGCGTCATAGCTGTCGCAATACTCCGTTCCGAATGTGCCCAGCGTCGCCAGCCCGGGCCGGACGCGCAGGCTGCCCCCCGCGGTCCGGCTCGTGACAGAGGCATCCGCCCCGATGCGGATATTCCAGTCATCCACCCCGTCGCGGCTGCAGTCGGCAGGGGTCCGCACGACCTGGCGCGCCACCGCGTCGCAGTGAGTGAACAGGATCGGTCCAAGCCGCCAGGTCCGAGCTGCTGCGCGAAAATCGGCTCTATGGTCGGGCTCGATCTGAACCTCGTTCAACGGCCGGAACTGGGCGCGCCACCATTCGAACCGATCGGGTTGTGCAACACCGGTCGTGGAAATCTCATCCGCGATGAGGCCCTGCGGGGGGCGCATCTTGACCGTAGTTTGCACTGCACGTTGTTCCTAAGCATTTCGCGCTCATCGACGGCGGAGGGCGCACCATGCCCGATCCGCAAGGCCGAAGGAAAGGCCTATGTGTGGGCTGCGCTATTGGCGCCCCGGTTGCCGGGCGGAGATTCGGTTCAGTGCTTTGCTCTTCGTCCCAGAACCTATGCTGCCTGCCCGCTTCAGTTGTGCCGATACCCGCGCATCCCCAACGATACCTGCAGTGTTGGCGCGCAGGAGGCTCCGAGATGACGAATTCGCCGAAGGCCACGGGCGGCCTGGCGCCCCGCTGCCAGTGGTTGCTGGCCCACGCCGTGCTCTGCTGGGCCGTCGGCGCTCCGGGCATGGCCGCCTTTGCACAGGACAGCATTCAGGCCAACAATCCCATCGCCGACATGACGTCGCTGAACATCCAGAATGAGTTCGTCGGGAACCTTTCCGGCATAGACGAGACGGCCAACATATTGAATCTGCGCGCGATCCAGCCGTTCCAGCTGTTCGGTGGACCTTGGGTAGCGCGGGCGACCCTGCCGATCGTGACGCTGCCTACCGCACCGGCGCTCGACCATCAAACGGGCATCGGAGACTTTAACGTCTTCGCCCTGAAGCTGATCGATGTGGGGTCGCCCACGGTCGCCTTCGGGATCGGTCCGAACTTGACCGTCCCTTCCTCCTCCGATCGCGATCTCGGCACCGGCACCTGGAACGCTGGCATCGCCAATGTCATGTTCAACTTCACGAACCCCCGCGTGCAGTGGGGATATCTCGCCGTCATGGAGGCGAGCTTTGCCAAGCGCGACGACGATGCTCCGGACCAGAGCCGCGCGTTCTTCCAGCCCTTCGGGTTGTACCAGCTCGGGGAGGGTTGGTATCTTCGCTCTACCGGCATCTGGAACTACGACTTCGAAACGGACAGCTACGCGACGCCCGTCGGGTTCGGCGTTGGTCGGGTCCTGGTGACCGCACCTGCGGTGATCAACATGTTCTTCGAGCCCCAGTACTCCATATTCACCGACGGTCAGGGACAGCGCGAATGGGGCGCGTTCTTCGGGGCCAACTTCCAACTTCGTTAGGACGAGAATCCTCGCATGACCGTGGCACGCCGCGAAGCGCTCGGGGGCGCCGCAGTCGCTGCCGCGGCGACCGCACTCGGTGGCCGCCTGGCTGGGTAGACGTAGGCGGACTTCGACATCAATGCGGCCTCCGCCAACCTCTTGGACGATACCTAGACCCGTTCGGCATCTCCGGCGAGGCAGCGATAGGCGGAACGGGGGCCAACCCTTCGGCGACATCTTCCCCGGCTCCTTCCAACGCGACCAGTAAGGGCTCGAGAGCTACTGGCGCATCCAGCTGACGCCGGGCATCACCGCAACGCAATCGCCCTCGGCATTCTTGCTCCAGATGGGTATCAAGATTGTGGCTATCGTCGTTCCAGCAGACGCTCGAAGACCCTCTCCACATCGTCGAGAAGCGCGCTCCATTCGCCATTTTCATCTACGCCTGAAATGCGCAGCATGAACAGTCCTTCAACCGCCAGAAGGGCTACACGCGCGGCCTCCGCATCTTCTGTGGCCGCGCTCAGGCGCGCGAACATCGAACGATACCAGTCACGTGTTTCCGCAACGTTTTTCGGGTTCTGGATGTAGGCGATCATGAGGCCCGCCATTTTGGCATTCAGGGCCGACTGCGAGCTTCGCATGACCTCGATGTATTTGCGGACCAGTTCGGCAGGTGCAAGGTCATCGATCTCCCCGAGCAACTCATCGAACTGCCGCGTCCATCGTTCGACAAGCGCCCGGACAAGATCGTCCTTCGAGGAGAATGAATACTGAACCCCGCCCTTCGATATCCCGGCGGCCTTGGCCAAGGCATCGATCGTCAGGCCGGAAGCGCCGTCGTTTCGGACGATCCGCTCCGCGATTTCGAGCAGGCCCTCGCGGGTGATCGTCGGCTTTCTACCCATAGCGTCGCTCCTTCATCGCTGACAGCCATTGAAATCCGTACGTATGAATTTATATCGGCGGGCGCAATCGTCATACAGGTGAATGATGTCGTCCACGCCTCTCCCAGCCAACCGCTGGCTTGTCCTCATCGCCGTGATGCTGGCCTTCCTCCCGGTGGTCCTCGACATGACGATCCTGCACGTCGCCGTTCCGACCCTGACGCAATCTCTGAACGCATCGGGCACCGAGGTGCTGTGGATCATCGACATCTACCCCCTTCTGATGGCGGGGCTTCTGGTGCCGATGGGAACGCTCGCGGACCGGGTCGGCAACCGCACGATCCTGCTCATCGGCCTTGTCATTTTCGGCCTAGCCTCCGCATGGGCCGCCTTTGCGCAGAGCGCCGCCATGCTGATCGCCGCGCGTGTCCTGCTGGCGCTCGGCGGCTCGATGATCATGCCCTGTGTTCTCGGCCTCATCCGCAAGACCTTCGAAGACGAAGGCGAGCGCGCCATGGCGCTCGGCCTCTGGGGTATGGTCGGCGCAGCCGGCGCGGCGATCGGGCCGCTGCTCGGCGGGGCTCTTCTGGAGCACTTCTGGTGGGGTTCGGTTTTCCTCATCAACGTGCCCGTCATGCTGATTATAGCGCCGGCGTGCTATTTCCTGCTGCCGCGTCGCGAGCAGACGACGCCTGGCAAATGGGCGATCGGACAGGCGCTGTTGCTGATCGCAGGGATGATATCGCTTGTGTATGGCATCAAGGCCGGGTTTGGCGGCAAGCAGCCGCTGACGATCGTCACGCTCGTGGTTGTGTTTGGCATTTCCGCTCTGACGCTGTTCGCGCGCAAGCAATTCCGTTCGCCCCAGCCTATGCTCGACCTGTCGCTCCTGTCGCACCCGGCGATTGTTGCAGGTCTGATCATGGCGATGGTCGCATCGGGCGCGCTAGCCGGCGTCGAACTGACGCTTGCGCAGGAACTGCAATATGTCCTGGGCAAGACGCCGCTGCAGGCCGGCATCTTCATGATTCCCATCATGGCGGCGGCGGCCATCGGCGGGCCGGTCGCGGGCTATCTGTCCAACCGGTTTGGACTGCGGCCGGTGGCAACGCTTTCGCTTGCGATCTCGGCGGGTGCTTTGCTGTTCCTCGCACGAAGCGATTTCCGTGATACAGGCGTCCTCATACCTAGCGCGCTTGCCATTCTCGGGCTTTCGCTCAGCATCGGGCTGACGGCCTCCTCGATCGCCATCATGGGCTCTGTCGATGCGAGCAAGGGTGGCGCGGCGGGCTCGCTGGAGGCGACGGGTTACGAGCTTGGCACAGGCCTCGGCATCACCCTGTTCGGCGTCTTCACGTCAGCCGTGTTCAGCCGTGCTATCGACCTACCATCTTACTTGGCACCAGATCTGGCCGAACAGGCGTCAAGAACGATCGGCGACACATACATAGTCGCTGGCCAAATTGCGGGTGACCAAGGTGAGGTATTGATCGAGGCCGGAAAGGTTGCGTTTACCCAAGCACACGCGGTGCTGTTGACTACAGCGTCCGGGACTATCGCGATGCTGGCTGTCGTAGTGTACATCACCTTGGCCGGCTATCGCCGGTCTTCCAGCGCCGGTCATTGACCGCATCTGGAACAATGGCCGACATGCAGATCATCGAGACAGAGCGCCTGATCCTGAGACCCTTCCGGGAAGGGAATGCGAACGACCTCTTCGCCGATCTCCGTGCGCCCACCGCTTCCTGCTTTCCCTCACTCAGGCTCGCAGACATGGCGTAAGCAGAGGCCGAGATCCGGAAACGCGCCCTCGACGAGGGCTGCGTGGCCATCTGCCTGAAACAGACTGGTCAGGTTACTGGCGACCTGTTCGGCAGCGCCGAGGAAGATGACGAGAGCGAAACCGCCTCGGTCGGCTGGAACCTCAATCCGCGGTTCGGCGGCAAGGGGTATGCGTTTGAAGCCGCAAGAGGCCTGTTCGACCACCTTTTTCGGGCGAAGGGTTTGCGCCGGCTTTATGCCTATGTCGAGGACCACAACAAACCCCCGCAGGGCCTCTGCGAAAAGCTTGGCATGCGCAAGGAGGGCCTTTTCGTGGAGTTCATATCGTTCACGAGTGACGATACAGGCAATCCAATCTACGAAAACACGGTTCAGTACGCTATCCTGCGCCGCGAGTGGATGGCGGGCCTTCCGCAATTGCATAATCGCGCTTCATGACCGTCGCGTAGACGCCGCTACGTCGGATTCTGGCATAGAGATGGCTATCCGATCGTAGCGCCGCAACCTCGTCGAGGCGAACAACCTCTCTTCATGGCACAGCCGCAACTGCTGCCGAAAAGCGAGTTTGATCCGGCGCTACCTCCATCGCCTGTCCGGATCGCAATCCGTCAGGCATGTAAGCTGACGTCCTAAGCCACGAGGCATCCGGGCCCGCAGCGCCGCCCCGGATGTTACTGGATAACTTCTCGTGGTGACGGCACGTCCAAAGAGTGTCAAAAGCTGCAACGTCTGGCCTTCCGAGCCGCGGGAAGAAGCATCCCCTCATACTAGAACGGCACAGTCAGGCGGCCGGAACGGCACGGACTGCACATAGGACACGGCACATTTGTGCCGACGTCACCAGCATCAGGCGGTTCGGAGAACCAGCTCGGCGACCCAGAGACGGCCGCTATTGAACTGACTTCACTACCCTATCTGGCAGAGAGGGTGGGATTCGAACCCGCTGTGGAGTCACCCCCACAACGGTGTCCGCGACCGTTTCTCGCTGAGAGGCTAGTTGCCGCGCATAGTGGTGCACGCTGTCGCAGGTAACGTCCACCCCGAGTTCCGCCGCTGCCTGCGCCAGCTCGATCGACTGGATGAGCGCTTCATGGGCCGAGCGGGTTCCCGAGCCATACTCCGGCGACCACTGGCGGCCATAAGGACAGGAATCCGATCCTCTTCACGCGCGCATCCGCCGCGGGTTCCATCCCAGGCGGCGCGATGGTCCCGAACCTATGCCACGGCCGGAGACTGCAAGGTCGGTGCCGATGCGTGCACGTGATGTGACCGCCGTTGGCAGTCATGCAAGCCCGGGGGTGGTGTAGGCGCCGCGACGCTCCAGCTCACCATTACGCAGCGGGCTTGCGAACGCGGCAACCCGTGTCGCTTCGATGTGGGGCGTTGCCGGTGACAGCGCGCCCCATACACTCGCCTCCATGCCACGTGGCATGAAGACGCCTACGAGCGCCCCCCGGCCGGCATCCCCGGGATGGACCGCAGCGTGCTGCGCATGCTTGCCGGGTATTGGCGCGCGATGCGGCCCGTGGGTCCAATCGTTCAGGAGAGATGGCGCTTTTCAATCGAGGCGCCGATCGTGTACTTTGGGTCGACCATGTTCCCGAGGCGGATTTTGCCGCACATGGTCAGCAGCATGTAGGCCTCGTCCTCGCCGGTGCCCGTCTCGGCGGCGACGTAGCGTACCAGTTCGCGATAGGCGATGCGCGCCGCGTCCTCGAGCGGGCGCGCGCTGCCGATCGTCATGAAGACATTCTTGTTCTCGAGTTGCGGCCAACCGATGGTCCGGCCCTTGATCAGATCCACCTGGATCTCGACGGTCGCCGGGATTTCGAGCGCCACGCCGCAGAGCTCGCCGTCGCCCTGGATCGCATGGCAGTCGCCGAGATAGAGGAGCGCGCCCTTCGTGTTCACGGGCAGGTAGATCACGGAGCCCGGCGCCACGTCGGGCAGGTCCATGTTGCCGCCATAATAGTCGGGCTGCAGCGACGAGATCGCTTCGATCTCCGGGCTCGTGCCGATCGTGCCGATAAAGGGCTCGTAGGGCAGCGTGATCTTCTCCGACCAGTAGACGCCCTGCTCGTCCACGCGGACCTTTTTCACCTTCTCGGGCAGCGGCGCGTTCAGCATCGCGGTGTGGCCCGTGCCCACGAGCCCGCCGAACTCAGGCAGCAGGCAGGTCGTGCCCACGGGCTGCGGCCCGCGTGGCTTGATGGACAGGATGCGCACCGCGAGCGTGTCGCCCTTTTCCGCGCCCTCGACGAAGATCGGCCCGGTCTGCGGGTTGAGGAAAGGAAAGTTCAGGAGCTCACCCGGCTTGTCGTCCTCGGACGTGATCTTCCCCTCGAAGGCGTCATGCGTCTCTACGGTGAGGAGCGTGCCCGGCGCGACCGTCAGCACCGGGTCCACATAGGGGCCGTAGACGTAGTGAAAATTCCCCTGGTCCCCGATGGTGATGGTCGCGCGTCCGGTCTCGGCGCCCTTTGCCACACCCTTGCGCGCCATCAGCGATGTCTCGAACCAGCCCATGTCTTCCTCCTGCGTGTCACAGCGCCAGATGGTGGCGCACTACGTCCTGCGAGCGGATCTCGTCGCCGCTGAGGCTCGCCACGATCCGCCCCTTGTCCATCACGAACCCCCGGTCGGCGAGCGACACGATGAGATCGAGGTTCTGCTCGACGAAGAGGACGGTGACGCCGGCCTCCTCGTTCAGCCGCCGCACATGCCCTGCGATCTCCTTTACGATCGAGGGCTGGATACCCTCGGACGGCTCATCGAGCAGCATGAGCCGCGGATCGCCGATCATGGCGCGGCCGATGGCGAGCTGCTGCTGCTGCCCGCCCGAAAGCGTCCCCGCGGCCTGGTTCGCCCGCTCCTTCAGGATCGGGAAGAAGGCATAGACCCGATCGTAGTCAGGCTTGCCTCCACCCGCCCGCGCCGCTTCCGCGACAAGAAGGTTCTCGCGCACGCTGAGCCGGGGAAACACGTCCCGTCCCTGCGGAATGTAGCCGATCCCCGCCTGCGCCCGCCGGTTGGCGGGCAGGCCCGCGACATCCTGCCCGCCGAAGCGGATGGTGCCCCGGGACGGAGACAGGAGCCCAATGAGCATGCGCATCAGCGTGCTCTTTCCCACGCCGTTGCGGCCGATCACCGCGACCACCTCGCCGCGTCCGACCGTGAGATCGACGCCCATGAGGACCGGTGAGGCGCCATAGCCCCCGTGCAGACCCTCGACCGAGAGAAGCGTTTCAGCCGGCATGCGCGGTCCCCAGGTAGATCTCGGCGACGCCCTCGTGCGCGAGGATCTCGGACACGGCGCCCTCGGCGAAGATCGCGCCAAAGTGGAGCACCGTCACCCGTGTGGCGATCTGCTGGACGAAGGTCATGTCATGCTCCACCGCCAGGATGGTGATGCCCTGGGCGTTGAGCTCGCGCAGCATCTCGCCTGTCTTCGCCGTTTCCTGCGGCGACATGCCGGCGGTAGGCTCGTCGAGGAGGAGAAGGCTCGGCTCGACGCCCACGGCCATGCCGATCTCGAGCCACTGCTGTTGCCCGTGCGATAGCTCCCCCGCCAGGCGCTGCGACACGCCCGAGAGTTCGGTGAAGCCGAGAACCCGGTCGATCGTTGCATCGAGCTCTTGGCCGCGAAGGTTGTGCTGAAAGGCGATCTCAAGGTTCTGGTGGACCGACAGCTCCCTGAAGATGCCGGGCACCTGAAACTTCACCGATATGCCGCGGCGGATGCGCTCGAAGGAATGGCGCTGGGTGATGTCCTCGCCCTTGAAGAGGATGGATCCCGAATCCGGACGGTGGCTGCCGAGGACGAGGCGGAAGAAGCTCGACTTGCCCGCGCCGTTCGGACCGATGAGACAACGGATCTCTCCGGGCTCGAGCGCGAAGTCGATGCCGCGCGCGACATGGACGCCGCCGAAGCGTTTCGCGAGCTTTCGGGTCTCGAGAATGGCCATGGTCAGTCCCTCCCGCCCCTGCGTCGTTCGATCCAGCGCGCGATGGTGAGCACAATCCCCTCCGGCGCGAAGAGCACGGTCAGAAGCAGGATCGCCCCCATGACGATGAGTGCATACTGGCTGCCGTAGATCGTGAGCTGCTGAAAGCCCACGAGGACGAGAAGCGTGCCGATCAGCGTCGCGGTCAGGTCCTTTCGCCCGCCGACCGCGACCCAGATCACGGGCAGAGCCGCGGCGGTCAGGCCCATGCTGCTCGGGGTGATGTACTGGCCCCAGGCGGTGTAGAGCGCGCCCGACAGCCCCGCGAGAGCACCCCCGAGCACGAAGGCGAGCAGCTGGTAGCGCCGCACGTCATAGCCGAGCATCTCCGCCCGTTCGGGGTTCTCGCGGATCGCGACCAGCACGTTGCCGAAGGGGCCGTTCACCACGATGCGCAGCCACAGGTAGACGAGCACCATCAGGGTGAGGAGCAGGTAGTAGAACTGCGTCCCGGCAAAGAGCACGATGTCCCCACCCGGCCATGGAATGGTGAGCGCGGGCATGCCCGACATGCCATTGAACCCGTTCAGCCGCGCAGAGCCGATGCGCCACTGCGGACCCGCGGTCTGTGCCATGAAGGTCTCAAAGACCAGCGTCACCGACAGGGTCACGATACCGATGAACACGCCGCGGATCTGCCCGTAGAACATGAAATACCCGAGCACGCCCGCAAAGTGCGCGCCGATCCCAACCGAGAGGACGACGGCAAGAAAGGTGAAGCCATAGGCCGCGCCCACGTTGATTGTGAGGACGCCATAGGCATAGCCCGCAAGGCCGAAGAAAGCGGTCTGCCCGAAACTGAGAGCGCCGCCGTAGCCCCAGACGATGCAGAGCCCCATCGCCATGAAGGTCCAGACGAGAAAATAGGCGGTGTTGCCGACGGTCCAGCTGTCCGAGAACATGGGGTATACGGCGGCCGCGGCGACGGCGAGCGCGAGGAGGCCCCAGAAGACGGGGCCCCGCCCGACTGTCTGGGGGCCTTCGAGCCGCGAGAGCCAGGTGCGGGGCGTCGACGCGGGGCGTGCGGCCAGGTTGGGTGCGGCGCGCGAAGCATTGGGGTCGGTCATCTGCGTCACCCCCTCCGGATCCATGCGGACAACCCGCCCGGCAGGAGCCGGATCACGAGGATCACGGCGACGAGAAGGCCGATTTGTCCGAAGAACGGCCCGTACCATGCGGTCATGGAGGCCTTGATCACGGCGAGGATGGCCGCGGCCGGTGCCGCACCGAGGAAGATGTCGGCGCCGCCGATCACCACGGTGACGAAGCTCTCGACGATGAAGGTGCGTCCCAGTGTGGGCACCATGGTCATCGTGGGGGCATAGAGCCCACCCGCGAGCCCCGCCATTGCGGCACCGAGACCGAAGGTCAGGGCATAGACGCGGCCGGTGTCGACGCCCGTGGCACGCGCCATGTGCGGCACCTGGATCGTCGCCCGCGCGACGATGCCGAAGCGCGTGCGGTAAAAGAGGAGATAGAGCGCGACCAGCAGGAGGATGGCCACCGCGAGCAGGACGAGCCGGTAGATCGAGTAGGAATAGGCGCCCACCTGAACGCTGCCGAAGGGGGTGCCGATCCCCTGCATCGTCGAGCCGAAGAGGATGAGCACGCCCTGCGTCGCGATGAGGCTGATGCCCCAGGTCGCGACGATGGAATCGAGCGGCCGGTGGTAGAGCCTGCGGATGACGGTGCGTTCGATCGCCATGCCGATGAGCCCGGCCATGAGCGATCCGCAGAGGATGGCGAGCGGCAGGGGGATGCCGGCCCGGGCGGCGAAGACCGTGACGTAGGCGCCGCACATGATGAACTCGCCATGGGCGAGATTGATGATGCCCATCATGCCGAAGATGATCGCGAGTCCGGAGGCTGCGATCACCAGGAAGGCGAAAGCATCGCCGAACTGGTAGAGTAGCTGGAAGGCGGTCGAGACCAGATCCATCGATCCATTCGCTTTTGACAGGCGCGGGGTATCCCGGCGGCGCGCGCTGCGCCGCCGGGCATGTCGGTGCGTCGAGGATCAGCGCGCCGGCGGCGGATTGGACGGCGTGTACTGCTCCGAGGGGTCGTCCTGCGTCAGGTCGCAGCCCGCTTCGCCGAGCCAGTAGGGCGCGATGTTTTCCCAGACTTGCGGGAAGGTGACCGAATGGTCCTCCTCGACCTTCGCAAGGAAGATCGTGTGCGACATGTGCTGGCTCTTGGGATCGAGGCAGACATTGCCCGAGGGACCGTCGAAGCAGACGTCGCCTTCTGCGATCACGGCGCGCAGCGCCTCGCGCTCCGTCGTGCCCGCGCGCTCCACCATCTGCTTGTAGAGATAGACGCCGATGTAGGAATTGGCGGCTTCCTGGTTGATGTAGGTCTCATCCGGGAAGCGGGCGTGGAACTTCTCGATGAAAGCGATGCTTTCCGGCGTGTCGATTTCCTCGATGTAGTTCGTGGTGACATACATGTTGGCAAGGCTCGGCGGCGTGAACCGGCGATGCTCGTAGTTCTGCCCGATGTTCACCGAGGAGGCCATCGGCAGGCCGACGTTGGCGGCGGCCGCCTGCTCATAGTAGGATGCCTGCGGCGCACCCACGAGGAGCGTCACGACGAAGTCCGCATTCGCGGCCTGGATGTTCTGGATCGTCTGGCTGAACTGCGAGACGCCAAGCGGGATGAACTCTTCGCCGACCACCTCGCCGCCGTTCTCCTCGGCAATCACCCGAACCCACTCGGCCGAGATCTGGCCGAAGTTGTAGTCGGCCGCGATCGTGTAGACGCGCGGACCATAGGTCTCCATCATCCAGGGGATGAGGGTGGAGAACTGCTGCTCCGGAACGGCGCCAGTGATGATCATATTGGCGTCGCAGACGCCGCCTTCATACTGGTTGTTGTAGAAGGCGAGGCCGTCGAGCTGGTTGACGATGGGGCGATACGCCTCGCGCGCCGCCGAGGAGAAGCCGCCGAAGATCACGTCGACCTTGTCGGCCTGCAGCGCGCGGCGGGTGAATTCCTGGAAGCGCAGGTTGTCGGACTGCGTGTCGTAGATCACGAGTTCGAGCGGGCGCCCGTCGATGCCGCCGGCGGCATTGATCTCCTCGGTCGCGAGCTGAATCGCCCGGACCTTGACCGCGGTCGCGGCGACGAAGTCACCGGACTGGTCCTCGAGCACGCCGATCTTGATCGGATCCTGCGCCATCGCAGGACCGGCCAGAATCGCCAGCGTGGAGACGGCTGCCGCAAGGCAGGCCCTCGGGCGCGACAGGGGGCGGATGTTCATCTGGTTTAACCTCCTCAGTTGGGTCGTCAGGCACCAAACAGCTTGCGGGGAGCTTCAACGCCCGTTTCCGCAGGGTCTGTCTCGATCATTTCCCGCGCGAGCCGCTCGATGGGCACGCGTCGGCTCATGCTTTCACGGCGGAGCCGGCGATAGGCCTCGTCGTCGTCGATGCCCTCCTGCGTCATCATTCGCAGGATCGCCTTGGTCACGTGCCGGCGGCTGCGCAGCCGCTCGGCCATGTCCGCGCGCTCCACCATCTCGCGACGGCGAAGCTGGAATTCATTGAAGCCCATGAAAAGCGCCGTGAAGACGCCGGCCGAACGGACCGGCTTCAACAGGTACCCGCATGAGCGCTGGCGCACGACGCGCGTCAGCCGGCTCGGCGCCTCGAGGCCGATGAGCGCGATCCTGGGCACGTCGGGCGGGTTCTCCCAGAGCGGCGCGCCGGGCGTGTGATCCGCATCGAAGAAGAGCACGTCGCAGTCCGCGAGTTCGGGCGCGAGCGGCGCCTCGATCTCGGGCGAGGCAACGGCGACGAGGAGACCGAGGCGCCGCAGCGTCTGCGACAGCGTCTCGCGGTTCGCATCCTCGGCATGGAGGACGAGGGCGCGGGCGCCGCGGAAGTTGTTGAGAACGCGCTCGTTGTTCATGAGACGAGCCTCACGCCCGGGCGGCCGGCGAGCCGGGCGCCAAAGGGAGTGGCCTCGCCCATCACCGGCTGGTCCCAGACCAGATAGGGATCGGGCTGCACCGCCTCAGCCGCCTCGCGCAGGATTGTGAAACTTCCGTCCGCATTCGAAAGCCCGATGCGCGGATGGAGATGACAGTGCCGGTTCTCTGCGTCGATGTGCACGCTTCCCTGCGGTGCGCGTAGGTCGACCCCCAGCACGGCCTCCCGTACTGCCTCGAAATCCGCGCTGCCCGCACGGCCGATGGTGCGCGCGAGAAGATGCGCAGCGATGTAGGAGGCCTCCGCATCGGCCGACGGCGCCCCGAGCGCCGGAAAGCGCGCCCGCCAGGCCGCGACGAACCGTGCGTTCTCGGGCGTGTCCACAGTGGCGAAATAGACGCTCGAGGAGATATGCCCGCCCGCGGCCTCGGGGCCGATCTCGGCGAGTTCGGGCTCCGAGAGCGAGCAGCTCGCCACCGGGCAGACCGCGGGCTGATCGATGCCGAGCCGGTCCGCCTCCTGCCGCAGCAGCCGGTAGAAGGCATAGGCCGACTCGCCGATCATCACGTTGAAGACGAAGTCCGGCCGGGCGGCGAGAACCTGCGACGCCGCCGCGGCGACATCCGTGTCGCCGATGGGAAAGTAGCGCTCCCCCACCACCGAGCCGCCTGCGGCGACGAGCGCCTCGCGCATGATCCGGCCGTTCTCCCAGGCCCAGATGTAGTTCGAGCCCACGAGCCAGGCGCGGCGGCGGCCGGTCTCGAGCAGGTAGCGGGTGAGCGGGACGATGTGCTGGTTCGGCGAGGCGCCGGTGTAGATGATGTTCTCGCTCGTCTCGAACCCCTCGTAATGCGAGGGATACCAGAGGAGCGCGTCGTATTTCTCGAAGAGCGGCAGCACCTCCTTGCGACTCGAACTCGTGTAGCACCCGATCACATGGGTGATCGCGCCCGAGGTGAGGAGGCTGCGTGCGCCATCGAAATAGGCGGGCAGCTGGCCGCCGGGATCGATCGCGACAGGGCGCAGCTTGAACTGCGCGGCCGGATCGGCGTTCACCTCCTCGATAGCGAGGAGCGCGCCCGCGTACATCGCCTCGCCGATCGTGGCATAGGAGCCCGTCCGCGAGAAGAGAAGGCCTATATCGACGGTGTCCTTCGACACGCATACCCCCAAAGTGACAAAGCCCCGCCGCGGCGATGCCGCGTGGGGCTCAGTTGCCTTCCGCCATGGGCGGTATGTGCTCGTCTTCGGGCGACTCTCTCGACGTTGAGATCGTCGTCGCCTTGCCCGGATACTACGGCAGGTAACTTGGCTGTCAAGCGAGTGTCTGCAAGATTCTTGTGTCAGACCGCAGCCGGCTGGCCCCAATCAGTAGATGCCCAGCTCGATGGGCTGCCAGCTAACCGGGGCCGCGCTGCAATGACCGGGAGAAATGTAGATCCATGATTGCCAGCCCTAGATCGATCCTGGGTTGATGAACCTGATGCTGTGGGTCGGCCACTGCGCCAGCATGCACTACAAGCGGCACCTCTGCGAGCGACCTTTCCTCTCGTTTAGGGCCGTAAACTGGAACCCTCCGGGTTGAGGCCGGCGATGAGCGGCAGCGCGGAGGCGGCGCGGCCCCAAGTGTTGTCGCGGTGATGGTGGTGAGAAACTCCATCGGAGTGCGGTAGCAGAGCGTCGAATGCGGGCGCTCGGTGTTGCAGTGATTGCGCCATCAGTCGATCTCATGGCGGACGTGCCGCGGTGAGGCGGCGACTGGATCGTCAGGCCGACATCACCACCGTCGCCACCCCGCCCACCGTTGCCGCCCTGCCCGCCGTCGTCGGTCGCGCTCCTGTTCTCGCTTCCGTCCGCCCCGTCGCTGCCTCTCGCCGACCGCTTCTCTCGGCATATCGCCCGACGAACGCCAGACCTCTGATAACGCGCGCTCAGTATGGCCGGCGTGATCCTCACGCTCCCAGGCGAGGCAGGCGACGGTCGCACTCTCACACCGTACTTGCGGCAAAGCTCTGCCGCCGAAAGCCCCGCTCGGCGCTACTTCAAGATGCCGATGATCTGTTGGTCAGAAAATCCCGATCGCTTCATTGCCCGTCTCCTCACCCGGATAACAGGCTCACCTTACCCTTCGCAGGCAACGGACCATGACCGCCCCAACCCCGGATGGGCGACAATACGTCACCACGAGGCCCATCAACCCGGCTTCGCGGTGTGCATCGATCGGGCCTACGGGATCTCGATGTCGTAGAGTGCCGCCGCCTGTTGGCCGCCGTGAAGATCGGCGTCGGCGGGGTCACCCGAGGGCAGCGGGCGCGGCATGCTGATCTTGAAGCCGAGCGCGTTGTCGCAGGTGAAGAAACGCACCTCGTTGTGGGAGATGCCGTAGCGCCGGGCGAACTCCTCGGCGTTAAGGGCGCCGGAATCCCGCACGCGGCGATAGGTGTCCTCGTCACTGAACATGATGTCGAAGGTCAGGACGAAGGGACCCGCGTTCTTGCTCCGGATCAGACTGGCCAGTTCGTAAAGCTGCACGAATCCTCCTTCCGCCGGCTGGGCGGCACGAATTTAATCTGTTTCTGATTCAGCCGTAGTTCCGGATGTCCATCCGGACCATGTCCATGGGGCTGTCGGGCAGAACCACGTGGTTCGTGCACCAGCGCCAGACGGGCCCGCGATCGATCGACGCCTGGTTGAACAGGCAGGCGAATCCGGTAATCGCGCCGCTCCATTCGGGGATGGGCGTATGCAACAGCGGCTGGCGCGCGAGATCGGCGAGCTTGGTCGCCAGCGCCTGGGACGGAGCCATCAGACCGACGACGAGGCCCACCTCATGCGGCAGCTCGTCGAGCTTCGGCTCGCGCTGGCCCATTATCGCGTTGCGGCCGTAGACATGGATATCCATCCGCCAGTCGCCCGGGCGCAGCACATTGCCGAGGATCAGTTCAACCCGGTGCTCCAGCTTCTTGCGCACATCGGCAAGCCAGGAATCGAGCTGCCCGATGATGAGCGGATCGCGCACGCCGCCGACGATGACCGACTGGTAGCCGACGAGTTCCGCCCCCTCGAGCTTTACGCTGTACTGGTCGGCATGGTGAAAGTCCGAGCCCTCGATGCGAACGCTCACGTCATCTACCTGCCGGAAGGTCGAGTTGGTCAGGTCGAGCGTACCCGAGCATTCCACGTGCAGATATGGGTCGCCGTTCTCGTAGAGGCTGTGCGCGGCGATGCTCTGGGGCGTGCAGCGCAGTCCCTCGCCAAGGGGCGTGATGACCGCGCCCGTCGTGTCTAGCCGGCTGTACATCGTGCCCTGGCGCATGATCTCGCAGGCAAGCGTGCCGCATTCCACCACCTTGCCCACGTGCCAGGCGATCCCCTCCGGAATGCCCCGCATGATAGGCAGCGCCGCGAAGACGGCCGAGTCGCTGGAGCGCCCGGCAATGACCACATCGGCGCCTTCATTGAGCGCGGCCTGGATCGGCTCCACGCCCATCATGCCGACGATGCGCGTACTGCGGTCGATCACGTCCTCATTGAACTCGGGGGCATTGTCGAGCGGACGGATGCGGTCGCGGCGCATCATCTCCTTCAGATACGCAGGGTCCTGTTCCGCCTTGAGATATGCGACCCGACGCTCGAGCTTGCGCTCGCGGAGGATGTCCTCGACGATATCGCGCACCCAGTCGACATGCGGATCGCCGCCTGCCGTGCCGGCAGAGCCGATGATGATCGGTGTGCCGCGCGGCACTTCGGAGAGCAGCACGTCGATCTCGTAGCGTACCGAGTCGCGCGAATAGGCGCAGGTGCCCGAGCCGAGATGGAAAGGCCCGGCATCCACCGTTCCCGCATCGGCAGCCACGAAATGCGGGGCAAGTTTAAGCCCCTCCTTCAGGGACTTTGGATCCATCCCGCCGCCGCCGAGGCCTCCCGATGCGTTCAGGAAGCGCACCTCCCCGTTTCCATCCGCCACCGCCATCGGATCCTCCATTGGAATGTCGTTATCCCGCGGGAGGATAGGGAGGCCGGTCCGGATTGTCTACAATGATTAGCCCTACGTCTCTGAAATATCGGTTGACGGCGCTTAAACGCTGTGCGCCACTGGAAGCATGGCGAATGTTGTCGACAATCTGACCAATGCCGACCCGACGTCGGATCGCTCGCCGATGTCGGAGAAGCTCTACCACCTGATCAGCAGCGCCATCATAGACGGCATATTCCCGCCGGGGATGAGCTTCACCGAGCCCGAGCTCGCCAGCCGATACGGAGTGAGCCGCGCACCGCTACGCGAGGCATTGAGGCAGCTCGAGGCGCGCCAACTCCTCGAGCGCAGCCCCTATCGTGGAATGCGCGTGGTCGAGCCTTCGGTGCGGATGATCCGCGAGCTCTACGAGATTCGGGAGGTCCTCGAAGGGCTCGCCTGCCGCCGCGCGGCACATCTCATCACCCCCGCCGACATCTCCCGGCTACGCGAGATGCTGGCGGAGGAGCGGCGAACCATCGGCTCGCGCGCACGCTCGCCCGAGGACCGGAATGGCGATTCCCGCTTTCTCGGCTTCCACACGATGATCGCGGAGATCTCCGGCAGCCGTGAACTGCTGCAGCTGCTCGGAAGCGAGATCCTGCGGTTTCTCAGGGCCGATTATCGGCGCCGGCTGCATCGGACGGAGGCGATCCGCAAGGGCCACATCGAGCATATGGCCATCCTGCGAGCGCTCGCGGACCATGACGCTGACCTGGCCGAAATGCTGATGCGCCGGCACGTGGCCAATACCTGCATGCGACGAGAACGCGCGCTTGAAGAGCAAGTGACGGTCGCTCCGGCCGTTTGACTGCCACCATCAGACCATCATCAGGGAGGAAGACAAGTGAAGAGAGCCATTGCCGCTGCCCTCGTGGCGAGCGCAGCGACGACGATCGCGCACGCGCAGACTGCGGTCCCCGAAGGCTATCCGGCCGAATACGCCGATATCCTCGAGGCTGCCACTGGCGAGAGCGGTGTCATCCTCTACGGAAACCTGCCGGAGGACATCTGGGCGCCTGCGCTCGCGGGCTTCCGCGCGAAGTTTCCCGGGATCAACGTCGAGACCCTCGACATGGGCGGCGAGCTCTGGGAGCGCTACTATGCCGAGCGGGCCGCCGGCGCACGCACCGCAGACATGATCCTGACGGGCGCCATTGACCGCTGGCAAGAGTTCGTGAGCCGCGGCGAGGTCGCCGACTACACGACGGCAGAGGCGGGTTCGCTGCCAGAGTGGAGTATTCCCTTCCCCGGCCTCCACACGATCTCGACCGATCCACTGATCCTCGCCTACAATCGCCATTCGATCCCAGGCGGCAAGCCGCCCGAGTCGATTGCCGATATCATCGCGCTCACCGAGCAGTTCCCCGCGGAAATGCAGAACAAGGTGACGACCTACGACGCGGCCGCGAACCCCTTCGGCCTCGCGATCTACTGGACGTGGGTCCGGGATTCCGATCTCGACTGGGAGCTCTTCGACAAGCTCGGCCCCTTCACCCTGCCCGAGCGCAGCGCGGGCTCGATGCAGGAGAAGCTGCAGACGGGCGAATACAACGTCTCGATGTTCTTCTCGGGCGCCTCGATCCCGCGGCTGAAGCGGCCGGGGACGGTCGAGCTGCTCGACTATACCTTCGCCAAGGACGGCACGCCCGTCATGTCACGGGGTGTCGCTATCACCGAAGGGGCGTCGAGCCCGAACGCGGCGCGCGTATTCCTTGACTACATCCTGTCGAAGGAAGGCCAGATCGCCTTCGCCCAGGGCGGCCTCACGCCCTACCGCGACGACATCTCGCGCAACGAGGTCCCGCACCAGACGCTGAACTCGATCCGTGAGGAAGTCGGCGCGGAGAACGTCTTCATCATCAGCTACGACCCGGACATCCTCACGCAGCGCGACGCCTTCATCGAACGGTGGCGGCAGGCGTTCCGCGCGGCCCAGTGACGATCCAGTGACGACACCGGGTCCCACCCCGGCCGGGGCCTCTCTTCGAGAGAGCGGCCCCGGCACCACAGCGCCACGCCCGGGGAGCGGCGCACAGCTGACGATCACGGCTATCGCGGTATTGCTCGTGCTGATCGCGCTCGCACCGATCCTCCTGCAGGCGGTGCTCGATCGGCCGATCTACGACCGGCAAGCCTCCTTCACTCTCGGCAACTTCGTCAGGCTCGCGACCTTCCCTGAACTGCGAGTTATGGCGATCGACACACTGGTCTTCTGCGTCATCGCGATCGCTTTCTCGATGGTGATAGGTGTCGCCTTCGCAATTCTCGTCGGGCGCACCGACATCCCGGCGGCCGGGCTCTACCTCAACCTTCTGCTGTGGCCGCTGTTCATCTCGCCGCTTGTGATCGCCTTCGGAGCGATCATGGCCTACGGGCCGAGCGGGATCGTCACGGGTTTCGTGTCGAACACGCTTGGGCTCGGGCAGCTCTGGAACCTCTACACGGTGCCAGGCATCGCGATCGTCTCCGGCATAACTATGGTGCCCACCACGATCCTCTACTGCCTTGCCGCCGTCCGGCAACAGGATCCCTCGCAGGAGGCCGCCGGCCGGGTCGTGGGTGCACCGCCTGCGACAATCCTGATGCGGATCACGCTGCCGATGATGCGCCCCGCCCTCGTCTACGCGACGGTAATGAACGTCGTGGCCGCACTCGAGATGCTGGCCATCCCACTCGTCCTCGGCTCTCCCGTCGGTATCCGACTCTTCACGACCTTCATCTACGAACAGGGCTTCGAGAGTGGCTCGCCCGACTACGGCCTTGTGGCCGCGGCAGCCGTCGCGCTGATGGTGATGCTGGGCGGGCTCCTTGCGATCCAGAACATGCTGCTGTCGCGTACGCACCGCTTCATCAGCGTGGGGGCTCGGATAGGCCGCCCGATGGTGCTCCGCCTCGGACGGCTCCGCTGGGCCGCCTTCGGGCTGGTCGGGGCATACGTGTTCTTCGCCATCGCCGTAGTGATCGGTGTCGTCTTTCTGAGAGCCTTCACCTTCGTGCTGTCGCCCTTCGTCGCGCCGTGGAACGTGCTGACGCTGAACAACTTCGCCGAGATCCTCTCGGGCGGGGTGTATTCGCGCTCGATCATGAACACGATGCTCATCGCGGTGGTGACGGGCGTGATCGGCACGGCTCTCTTCGCCGCCTTCGCCCTCGTCTCAACGCGCTCACAGTTTCGCTTTCGCAAGGCGCTCGACGCGGCTGTCCAGCTTCCGCGCGTTCTGCCAGGCATCATGATCGGTCTCGGCGTATTCTACGCCTCGGTCTTCATGCCGGGCTTTGAGGTGCTTCGGAACACGATGTGGCTTCTCGTAATCGCCTATCTCATCCGCTACATGCCGCTCGGATACGGCGTGATCGCGCCTGCTCTGATGCAGGTGACGACCGACTTCGATCGGGCGGCGCGGGTGAAGGGCGCGAGTTGGAACCTCATCTCGCTCAGGATCGTCCTGCCCATCATCCGGCCGGCGCTCCTGTCCTGCCTGATCCTCTTGATGATCCAGTCGACCAAGGAATATGCGGCTGCCATCTTCCTCTATGCTCCGGGGAGCGAAGTGATCGGATCGACGATGCTCACGCTCTGGGTTCAGGGTCAGGCGGGGCCGGTGGCCGCGCTGGCCGTGGTGCAGATCGTGCTCGTCACACTCCTGATCGTCGTCGCGACGCGCCTTTTCAAGGTGAAACTCTATGGCTGATGTTGTCGTCCAAGATCTCGTCCGGCGTTTCGGCGCCATCACCGCACTGAATGGCGTGTCCTTCGATGTCCGGGAAGGCGAGTTTCTCACGCTCCTCGGACCCTCGGGCTGCGGCAAGTCGACCATGCTCGCCGCGCTCGCAGGTCTCGACCGGCCGACCCTGGGGCGGATCACAATCGGGGGTCGTACGGTCTTCGATTCCGCCACTGACGTTTACATAGACGCCCAGTTTCGCGGCCTTGGGATGATGTTCCAGTCCTATGCGCTCTGGCCGCACATGACGGTGGAGCAGAATCTCGCCTTTCCCCTACGACTGCGGGGCATCAGAGGTGCGGAGGCGCGCCGGAAAATCGAGGAGACGCTCGAGCTCGTCGCAATGGCCTCCTACATCGACCGCTATCCGGGCGAGCTCTCTGGCGGTCAGCAGCAGCGCGTAGCACTGGCCCGCACGCTGGTCTACTCCCCACCCATCCTGCTTCTCGACGAGCCACTCTCGAATCTCGATGCGAAGCTGCGCGATCGCGCGCGGGTATGGCTGCGCGAGCTGCAGCGGCGTACCGGCGTCACGACGATCTACGTAACACATGACCAGTCCGAGGCCCTCGGGCTGAGTGACCGGATCGTCGTCATGAGCGAGGGGAGCATAGCGCAGATCGGCACGCCGCGGCAGATCTACGATGCCCCTGTGAACGTCTTCGTTGCGGATTTCGTAGGCAGCACCAACCTCATCGACGTCGATCTCGTCGGTCGCACCGAGGCCGGCTGCTCCGTGCGGCTGCGCTCGGGCACGGTCATGCAGGTGGCATCGCCGCCGGCGGACGGCAACGGCTCGCGGATCGTCGCCTCGATCCGGCCCGAGCGCATCGAGATCGTGGACGATACGGTCGCGCCGAACACGATCGCGGGCAAGATTGTCTCGAGCGAGTTCCAAGGCGGCGAGAACGTACTCACGGTGGATGCAGGCGGTGACACGCTGCGGGTGGAAACGAAGCGCGACCTGCCGCTCGGGCCGGTCGCATTGCACTTCCCGCCAGATGCGCTCCGGACCCTCGCCGGCCGAAAGGACGCGGCCCCCACCTGAGAGAACCCATTCTCATTTGTGGAGCAGCCGTCAGTTCGCCCCTGCCCGTCATTCGACCGGCAGGGGTTGTTTTTCACGGGTTTTTCATCTGGAGCTGATGAGAACTCTGAGGTCACGTTTTCGGACTTCGACGTCCTAAAGCTGAAAGTTCTGATTTAGATACCGTCTTGGCAGCACTTAGCCGTGACTATTCCAAATTTGGACCGAGGATTCCAAAAGGCCAGCGCTGCTGGTGATCAAGGTGCCGAAGATGCATTCCGTGCATTGGCAAACGAGACACTCGCGGCGGTCGCTCCGAAGGTATCAGTCGCACTCAAAACGGCTGGGCTAGATTCTCAGGACGTGGAGATGTTCTTTTTCCCGCTCCCCGCGGTCCAGGAGTTTCGGGATCTCTTTCAAGCCCGGATTGGTTCGCTGCCATGATGCCGGAACTGGCTGATAAGGTTTGGAAGAACCCTGGCTTTCACGATGCTGCGCATTGCGTTGAGCTAGCATGGCTGACCAAAGAGATTGGCGGCATTCTTGATGGTCACGCCGACATCAAGGACGCCACGAGGTTGATGCGCTCAGCAGCCATTCTGGCCTGCTCCCAAACAGCGGACCATCGGCGTGCGGCGTTCCGGGTTGCGACTTGTGCGTGTGACTTGTTCGGCACCGGCCAAGTTCCCTTTGACCAAGCCCTACGTGTCGTGCTCACGCGTCTCGGCAACTTTCCTTCCATTGGCACCCGCGCGGACGTGGCTTCCGCGCGTGCCAGTCTACCGCTCATGCTTGCCGCGGAAGAAATTGCATCGGCAGATGCTCATGAAGTTACTATCAACGGACAAACGGTGCTACTGACCGACTTCCAGCAGAGCTTGTGGCTGAATCTCATCCAAAGTCGCCGCATCGCGCTGGCGGCACCTACAAGCGCCTCGATTGGCTCAGCGTCCCTCGGCGTTTCACCTACAGCCCCAACGGCGATAACGTCGGTGCGGATTCGCTGTCCCATTCAGAGGTTTTTATGATCACAGCGGCCGTCATCCTAGCAAAGCCCGCAATGCAGGCTGGCCGGTGAATGGACTTCCATTCTTGCTGATCGATGAAGTACGATACAACAGTAAGATCATTATTGAGAATTTATTATATTTGGCATCAGAATACAAGGGAAATTTTTCACTCGATCTCTTTGGATACACCATGCAGCGCATCTATGCTGACGGGATCCAAGGTCTTGGACGGAACATTCCACCGGAATGGGGACGACCGGTAAAACGCATGATTCACCGGTCCCCCCAACGCGTGGTGGAACTAGGAAAACCACTGAGATCCGCTGTGGACAGCCAAATCCAATTGGCTCGCGACGACGGCACGGTTGGCACCGGCAGACTCTTCATCGTGGCGGCGGATGAACCCGATGTCACCCTGCGAGCTCGCCAGCGGTAGTAGAAATGGCGGGATCGAGCACGACTTGCCCCTTCCTGACCCCTCGATTTGAGTGAGTCCGTCACCCGAAGGAGCCCGGCGATGGCGGCGTCACCATCGACGGATATGCCGAGCCGTGAGTCTCACATCTCGACGGCGCGGGCGCGGGCCTTGCCGATATGGGTCTCGATGGCGGCGATGGCGGCGTCACGCCGGCGTTCGCGGATCGCCTCGAGCAGAATCAGGTGGTCGCCGAAGGCATCCGGCAGCACGGCCGGCGTCAGACGCTGGCGGTCGATGTTGATCAAGCGGACCCGGATCGTGTTGATCGCATAGGCTTGGATCAGCAGGTCGTTGCGCGTGCCTTCGACCAGCAGGGCATGCATGCCGCTGTCGATGAGCTGCGCCTCGTCCAGCAGCTTCGGCGAGGCGTCGCTGCGCGCCCTTGACAGGATATCCTCGTGGAGGGCGATCTGGCGACCGATCTCGGCCTCGTTGCCGGTGTCGCCCACGGCGGCGATCACCGCCTCGCGCTCCAGCGCCATACGCAGCTGATAGGCATTGCGGATCATCTTCAGGTCGATCGAGGTGACAAGGATGCCGCGCTGGGGCCGCACCGACAGCAGGCCCTCGGCCTCGAGCTTGGGCAGCAGCTCGCGCAGCGCGCCGAGCGAGACGTCGAGCATCTCGACCAACTCGCGCTGCGACAGCATCTGGCCGGGACGGATGCGCCCAGTGATCAGGCTCATGTGGAAGCGCTCATAGGCGCCCTGCCGCACCGAACCCGGAGGGTCCGGGCTGTCGGGATCCGTGGGCCGGGATGCGGACATGGGCGTGTCTCCCGTCTGCCCGGACAAGCTCAGGCCGCCTGCCGGGAGAGATCGAGCCCGGCGGCCCTGGCGGCGGCCGCGAGCGATACCCGATCGGCCGCGGGGAGCGGGCGCAGCGGCGGGGTCATCCGCAGCCAGGCGTCGTTTCCAGTCCGCTCCGCGACCAGCGCCTTCAACGCCGCGATGCCGCCCCCGTCCTCGACGAGGCGCAGGAGCCGCGAGGCAAGCTCATAGGCCGCATCGCGCTCGGCGCCCGTGCCGCGCACCACGGTGGCGAGCCCCCGGGCATTGATGTTGGGCAGGCCGCCGATGATGCCGGCACCGCCCGCCTCGAGCAGCGGCAGCAGATCGGTGTCGGTCCCGGTGAAGATGGCCAGGTCCGGAAAGGCCCGCGCCAGCGCCAGGGTATGCGCCTGGTCACCGGTCGAATCCTTCACCCCCGCCAGCCGCCCGCCCAGCACGTCGCCCAGCCGGGCGATCAGCTCGTGCGAGAAGGCGAAGCGCGACAGGGCGGGAATGTGGTAGAGCACGATGTCGATGCCGGGATCGCCCTCGCCACAGGCGCTCTGGTAGAACTCGAGCACCCCGTCCTCGCTGGCGGGATAGTAGAACGGCGGCACCACCAGGGCCGCCGGGCAGCCCGCTTCGGCCGCGAAGCGCAGCATCCGCCGCGCCGCGGCCAGGTCGGTGGTCATCACCGCCGGCAGGATCCGCGCGGGGTCCATGCCGCCGGCGAAGAGTGCGTCCAGCCAAGCGATCTTGGTCGCGCTCTCCAGCGCCGCCCCCTCGCCGCTGGTGCCAAAGAGCGAGACATAGTCGCAGCCGTCCGCGATCAGCCCGGCTACATGCGCCTCGAGCGCGGGGCGATCGAGCGTCAGCGTGTCGGTGAAAGGCGTCAGCGCGGCGGCGATCACGCCGCCGAGCCTGTGCCTGGCCTGCGCTGGGGTCGGGGGGGGCGTGGTGGTTTGCATCTTCCTGATACCATCAATGTCGATTAACTGATTGGATCAGTCTTTACATCACCAGGCTGGATGATGCAAAGTCTCTTATCGCCGCGGGCAGGGACCACAAAGGTGCCCGGGATCAGGGAGGATCAAAATGAAAGCACAACGCACGTCCATCGGGGCCGTCGCCGCATCGGTTGCCGTTTCGGCTCTCGTCGCCGGCAGCGCCGCCGCCCAGAGCCCGATGGAGCTCAAGATCACCACCGCCAGCGTGCCCTCGGACATCCATACCCGCGCGCTGCACGTCTTCGCCGAGAAGCTCGAGGGGCTGCAGCCCGGCCGCTTCGATTCGCAGGTCTACGATTCCGGTACGCTCTTCGCCCAGGGGCCGCACATCACCGCGCTCCAGCGTGGCAATGCCGAACTGACCTATCTGTCGTTCCAGGACATTGCGACCGAGATCCCCGAGTTCGGCATCTTCACTGCGGGCTACCTGTTCCGCAGCCCCGAGCACCAGCAGGCGGTGATGGCGAGCGATCTCGGCGCCGAGATTATCTCCCGCGTCTCCTCGGACATGGACATCCAGCTCCTGTCGATCTGCTACCTCGGCACCCGGCAGCTGAACCTGCGCGAGCTGCGCGACGTGAACGTCCCCGCCGATCTCGCCGGTGTGAACCTGCGCATGCCGGGCTCCGACGCCTGGCTCTTCCTCGGCAACGCCCTCGGGGCCAATGCCACGCCGATGTCCTTCGGCGAGGTCTATCTCGGCCTGCAGACCGGCGCGATCGACGGCCAGGACAACCCGCTGCCCAGCGTCGAGGCCGCGCGCTTCTACGAGGTCACCCAGCAGATCACGCTGTCCAGCCATCTCGTCGATTCGCTGAACCTCGCGGTCAGCAACATCGTCTGGCAGGACCTCTCCGATGACGAGAAGGCCGCGATGCAGGAGGCCGCCGATGCCGCCTGCGCCTGGAACAACGCCGAGCGCGTGGCAGACGAGGCGCGGCTGCTCGACTTCTTCACCGAGAAGGGCCTGACCATCACCACGCCCGACGTCGACGCCTTCCGGACGCATGTCCAGGGGGTCTACGCCAGCTCCGACTTCTCCGCCAACTGGCCCGAGGGCTGGGTCGAGCGCGTCAACGAAATCGAGTGACGGATATGGACTGGTTCCGTGACCGGCTGCGCAACCTGGGGGCGGTCGCCAACCTGATTGGCGCCCTCCTCTTTCTGGCGATGTTCGGCGGGTTCGTGATCCAGGTCTTCTCGCGCTACGTCATGGGCCAGCCGCTGGGCTGGACCATCGACTTCATCCGCATCGCGGCGGTGTGGACGGTTTTCTGGGCCGGCGCCTTCATGGTTCCGATCCGCCAGCACGTCTCGATCGACATCGCCTATGCGGCCTGCCCGCCCGAGGTGCGCCGCGTGCTGTCGATCGCCACCCTGGCGATCGCGGCCGGCGTGTTCCTCATGTCGCTGCCCGCACTCTACGACTACATCACCTTTCTCCAGCGGCGACGCAGCCCGGTGCTCGGCTGGCCCATGATGTGGGTCTTCGGCTGCTACCTGCTTTTCGTCCTTGGCTATGTCGCCCAGTCGCTCTGGCAGCTGCGCGGCCTGATCTCGCGCAGCTGGCGCGAACATCTCGATGGTGGCACCGCCCAATGAGCCTCGCCTTCGCCGTCTTCTTCGCCGTCATGGTGTTCACCAGCATCGCGGGCATGCCGATCGGCATCTCGATGATCGTCTCCACCACCGTCTACCTGATGGTGACCGGCCGCGACCTCGCGCTAGCCGGCGAGACCGTGCTTAACGGGATTTTCACCAGCTACGCCGCACTGGCGGTGCCGCTGTTCATCTTCGCCTCCAACCTGATGAGCGCGGGGTCCATCACCCGGCGGCTCCTAGACTTCTCGCTGGCGCTGGTCGGACGCTGGCGCGGCGGGCTGGCGCAAGTGAACATCTTCACCAGCCTGATCTTCGCCGGCATGAGCGGAAGCTCGGTCGCCGATGTTGCCGGCACCGGCCGCATCGTCACCTCGATGATGATGGAGAACGGTCGCTACACCCCTGGCTACTCCGGCGCGGTGACCGCAGCCTCATCGATCGTCGGCACCATCTTCCCGCCCTCGATCCCGATAGTGCTCTACGCCCTCATCTCGTCGACCTCGATCGGCGCGCTGTTCATGGGCGGGGTGATGCCCGCGCTGCTGATCGTCGTCGTGCTGATGGTGATCGTCTCCGTCCAGGCGCGGCTGCGCAACTTCCCCCGCGACAACACCGTCACGGCGCGCGAGTTGCCGAGCGTCGCACTGCGGGCGCTGCCCCCGCTCATCATGCCGGTGGTGCTGATCGGCGGCATATATTCCGGCGCGTTCACGCCGACCGAATCTGCCGCCGTCGCTGGTCTCTACGCCATCCTGCTCTCGATGCTCTACTACCGCGATCTCGGTCTCGGCGGGCTCCTGAGGACCACGATCGACACGGCCAAGACCACCGCGGTGGTAACGACGGTGATCGGAGGCGCCTTCGCATTCAACTATGTGGTGGCCGTCGAGCGAATCCCGGCCGCAATCGCCGACGTCTTCCACCACTACGCGTTCAGCGCCACGATGTTCCTGCTGGTCGTGAACGTGCTCTATCTCATACTCGGCTGCTTCTTCTCCACCACCACGCTGCTGCTCGTGGTGACGCCGCTCTTCGTGCCCGCCGCCGCCAGTCTAGGCATCGATTTGGTGCATTTCGGCGTCGTGGTGGTGCTGAACCTGATGATCGGGTTGATGACCCCGCCCTATGGCGTGCTGTTCCTGCTCATTCGCAGCCTCAACGGCATCAAGATCGGCGAGATGGTCCGCGAAAGCTGGATCTTCATCGGTGCGCTGATCGTGATCCTCTTCCTGATCACCTATGTCCCGTCCATCGTGCTCTGGCTGCCGCGCACCCTCGGCATGATGGGCTGAAGGGGAACACCATGAAACGGCCCAACATCCTCGTCATCATGACCGACCAGCAGCGCGCCGACTCGCTCGGTTGCTACGGCGCGGACTGGATCGACACGCCGAACCTCGACCGGCTGGCGGCCGAGGGCACGCGCTTCGCGGGCTGCACGGTCAACAATCCGATCTGCACGCCCTCGCGCGCCAGCATGATGACCGGCAAGGAACTGCCCGGCCACGGCGTCTACCGACTGCACGACGTGCTCCCCGACGACGAGATCCTGTTTCCGGAACGCCTGCGCAGCGAGGCGGGCTATCGCACAGGACTGTTTGGCAAGCTCCATGTCAGTGGCCGGGCGCTCGAGGAGGTCGCACGTCACCCGAACGACGGGTTCGAGGACTACGAATGGTGCATCGAGGCCTGCGTCGGCATGGACTCGCGCTTCAACGGCTACGTCGCCTGGCTGCGCGAGCGCGACCCAGAATTCCTTGCCGAGCTGGCGCGGCTGGGCCGCGGGCTGAAGCACCATCCCGCGGAAGTGCACCTGACCCATTGGGCGGCCGAGCGGACCATCGACTTCATACGCCACCATGCGGGGGGTCCTGCGCCCTTCTTCTGCATGATGAGCATCTTCGACCCGCACAACCCCTATGAGGGCTACCCGCCCGAGGCGGCCCAGGGCGTGCGGGCGGGCGAGATCCCGCTGCCCGTCGCGCGCGACACCCGGCCGAGCGCGGTGGAGCGCGAGCGCGCGGGCTCCTATCTCGGCCTAGGCATCGGCCCGGACGAGATCGCGAAGATGCGCTTCGGCTACGGCGCCTCGATCGCCTTTGCCGACCACGAGATCGGCCGCGTGCTGGCCGAGCTCGACCGGCTGGGGATCGCCGAGGACACACTGGTCATCTTCACCTCCGATCACGGCGATGCGCTCGGCGACCACGGGATGATGGTCAAGGGCGTCGCCCTCTACGATCCGGTGGTGCGCGTGCCGCTGATCCTGCGCTGGCCGGGCCAAGTCCCCGAGGGGGCTGTCTCCAACGCCCTCGCCCAGGGTCACGACCTGGCGCGGACCTGCTTGGCCGCCGCCGGCATCGACCTGCCGCAAGAAGGGGTCTTCGACACCGGCATCGATTGGGTGGCGCAGGCGGCCGGGGCCGCCGCACCGCGCGAATACGCCGTCTGCGCCTATCGAAATTCTGGCATCAATGCGCAGAATCTCTATTGGGATCCGGTGATGAAATCGACCTCGGTCGCCAGCCGAACGCACAAGCTCATCGCCTATACCTCCGGCGCCGAGACTGAGTTTGAGTTCTTCGAACTCGTCGCCGACCCCGACGAGACCCGCAATCGCCTCGACGATCCGGCCGCGGCACCCGCCCTGGCGCGGCACATGGCGGCCCTCGCCGGCTGGCTGCAGCGCGAGGCCGGCGAGGCGGGCTCGCGCGGCGGCTCGCATCCGCCGGCGGTCGACACCCTGATGAACAACGCGCAACGCCCTGCCCCCAAGAAGTGATCCGGTTCGTTTCTTAGTTCATGACGGGTCGGCACAATTGATCGGCACAGTACCGCAAGGTGCCGATCTCAGATTGTGCTCGATGTTCTGGACGCCGCCCACCGCTACTACGTCATCAGGGCCGTCTCGACCCGCCACAGCGGGCGGAAAGCTGCTCTGCGCTTGAGCGGCAATCCGACCTTCTCGCTCTGCCGAGCGTGATCTTTCTTGACCGGTGCGGCCATCGTTTCATCAGCAAGGCGGCCCAGGACCGGCTGGTCTCGGCACCCGGCAACGCCGCCCCGGGCTTCAAGCGCCTGAAAGCCTAGTCCGTCCCGTGCTGTCAATCGGCGCGCAATCCTACGGCCGCGATCCTCTAGGGTGACGATGACGCCGGCGGTACTGGTCGCGGATTCGCCCGTCGTGACGTAGAAGAAGACGTCGCGGTCGTAATGCTTGATGGGAAAGCTCGTCGCATCCGGCCCGAGAACGAGCGAAAGCCCGCCGTCGGCCGCGGCGATGCCGATGTCGCCGAAGAGGTCGGTCTGAGCTCCATCGAGCGAGCCGCCGAGCATCGGGATCAGCGGAGCCTACCTAGCCGTTGATGGTGTCCGGCGGGACTCGATGATTACGATCGCTATGCCGCCCAGCAGAATGAGGACCATGCCTGCTTGAGCAAGTGTATTTGGCCAAGTGCCAAATACGAGCCAGCCGGCAATCAGCGACCAGAGTGTGAGCGTGTAGAGGAACGGAGCTACATTCCCGGCCGGCGCGCTCCGATAAGCCAGGAAGATGAAGAGGTGCCCCAGCATCAGCGCTGCACCCGAGCCGGCCAGATAGTACCACTGTGTCCCAGTAGGCGGACTCCATTCCTCCAAGGAAAGGTGGGCCAATGCTGCGCCGATCATGACAGTCACGAGCGCCCCGAGGGCGACTGCCATTCCGGGAATCTCCTGGGGCACATGCCGGCTCGCAAGGTCGCGGGCAGCGTTTGCGACGGCGATGCACAGGGCAAGAATGGTGAAAATGGAAAAGTTCGGGCCGCCAGGTTGAGCGACGAGGAGTGCGCCGAAGAAGGCGCAGAGGATAAGCATCCAGCGGATGCCAGAGATTCTTTCATTGAGGAACGCTGCTGCTCCGGCAACGACGAGCACAGGGCCGACTTGAGTTAAGGCGGTGAGGTCTGCGAAGGGGAGCCGTGGCAGGGCTAGAATGAAGCACGATACCGCGATCAGCTCAAAGCCGTTTCGTACAATGACCCTCGGGTGCAAGGCTCCGCTGGCGCGGCGTACATTACCCGTCCAAAATAGAAGCGGAACTGTCCAAAGGGACGCAAATAGCCCTCTAAGGAGTAGAGCCTCGAACGGCGGGAGTGCCTCGGTGGCGAGCCGGAGGAAAGTGCCATTGACCGCAAATGCGAATGTCGCGGCAATCATGAGACCGATGCCTCGAAGATTGCTGCTGTGAAAAAACATTGACACTCGCCTGGGACGGAGCCTGCATTCCAGCGCGCCGGTCACTGCAATTCTCGGCAGATGCGTTGCTACCTATCAAACCTTGGCTGGCCGCTTCAACAGGCTAGTCACCGTCGACATATGTCACCGCTGCGTAAGCGATGGGGTGCGCCCGGCGCCGATCCTGGCCCTCTTCGCCGCGCGCCACCTGGAGCTCGGGCTCCCCGCGCCGACTACGGCGAGCCACCGTTTCCGCCTGACGCCTAGCACCAGTAGCGGGTAGAACGGCAGCGCCGGGGCTCTGCAGAGTATGGTCGCGGCGATGGGCTTTCAGAGGCCCCAAATGCTTCGCTCATCGTAGGATCAGGACCTGCGCTTCCGTAACACCGCCGTGACTGTTATCCCAGGTATTGCGGATATAGGTTGCGACAGCGGCCACCTCCGTGTCCGAAAGAACCCAGCCGAATCCAGGCATATACCCGCCGCCTAGCAAAATTCGATCGATTACCATTCCCTCGTCTTCGAGCCTGAAGTTCGCAATCAGCGGAGGGCCCCCACCTTCCCCACCGCCAGTGTTGCCGTGGCACGCGGCGCAGGTCGATTGGTAAACGCCCTCGCCCAATTGCATCACCTCCGGGAGAACTGGCGCAGCGGATTCGTCCGCGGACGAGGCAGCAGGGATTTGGATTGCGGCTGCAAGTAAGGCGGCAGAAAAGCTGCATACGTTCTTGAGCGACATTATAACAAGTCCTTAAATACCGGGATTCCGGCGAGGCTATAAGCCCCGCCGAGATGGAATTTGTCTTCCTGGTTTGCGCGCTATGCTTCGGCCGCGGCGTTCGTGCCCGCGATATAGCCCTGTACCGAGCCCTTGCCGATTCCGTGCATCTCGTGGCCGCCCGCGGACTCCCCACCCGCGTACAGGCCGGGGATTACCTCCCCCCGCATGTCCAGGACCTGCGACTTGCCGTTGATCCGAAGGCCGCCGCAGGAGTCCTGCCACTCGACATTCACCGCAGCCGCATAGAACGGCGCTCTTCCAATTGCATGCATCGGCGCGCTCTGATCTCGTTCGAAATCTTCGTCGACACCGCTCGCCACGGCAGCGTTCCAGCGTGCTACGGTGTCTTCAAGGTGCGTCACTGGGACGTTCTGGTGAGCTCCGTGCGCATACATGGCAGCTGCCAATTCTTCGATGGTGTCGGCTTTAAAGAACAGACCATTGCTGGTGGTGTAGGGCGGCTCGACGTTCCAGCGGGCGCGTTCGACGGCCGCGTGATCGAAAATCGCCCAAGTCGGACCTGGGAGGAAGTGCGGCGGCTGCGAACCCTCGTTCATCGCCAGGACCGCATCAATGGCGAAATTATCGTCGAAGGTTTCGCGGAGGAGTTCAGGCCTGCAATTCCTCCAGTCGCCATGAACGTACTGGTCCCACCTCTTGGTGGCGCCCTGCTGCGGGTAAGTCATCGTGGGGGTCGAGGAGGTAATCTTCATCTCGTTGAAGATCCTCTTCCCAACCTGGTTCACAACAATCAGATGCTCGAAGCCGCCGCCCCCCGCATTGATCCCGATCGCGCCCCGAAGCGAGAACGTCGGGTGGCCTGGAAGCATGTCGAACCCTGCATCGACCACACCGAGCATTGATCGGACGCCGAGGGCGAGCGAGTTGTGGTAAGTCTGCTGCATTCCATCGAGATTGGCGCCGACTCTCATCGCGGCAATGATACCGCTCGCATCATTGGCGCGACCATCGCCGCCCAGGAGCGACCAGCCGCTGGTCGTGTGGGACGGCTCGAGTCCGGCTGGGTGGAACATGCTGCGGAAATGCGGGTTTCCATGGTGGGCGCCGGTGCAGATGATGACCGCCTTGCGAGCCCGAATCGTTATTGATGGGCGCGGCTCATCGATCAGTCCCTTCGCCCATTCACCTCCCACATACTCTCCGTAGCTCACGAGCATTTCGCCCGTCTCGGGGTCATGCCTCGGGGTGAACGAAGCTCTGATCCCCACGACCCTCCCGCCCGGTCCATCCTCACGGATGATATCGTCCATATGCCGGTTAAGGAGGAATTGGACGCCTTTCTCCTTGGCGCTGAACTCAAGGGCCCTGGAGATAGCCGTCCCCCTACCGACCACCCCGGGGCTGGATCGGGAACTCTGATCCGACATCACCCGAACCGCGAAGCGACTAGAATGTTGGCCCGCTCGACCAGCATCGTCCTGCGTGACGGTGCCTGCCCTCATATCGGTGACGTCGCCAAGTTGAAGGATGGAGATTGCTCGGCGAGCCCGCGACAGTCCACCACCGAAATGCGTGCCCGTGACACGCGTAAATCGAACATAGTTATCCATAAGGAACTGCCGCGTTGGGACGGTATTATCGGACCATGCGCGTAGAACCTCGCGGTTATTGAACTTGTATCGACCTCTTCCGCCGGTGTTCACGATTGACCAATCGGTCATATCCTTAAAGAGGAGATCCGGATCATCGCGAAGAGCCTCCGGCGGCTCCATAGGGCCGACAGTGACGAATGCGTCCGTCTCGCCCGCCAGATCGCGTTCCTGGACGGCATCTCCCCCACCCAGAGAGACCTCCCCGCCGCTGTGGAACATTCGCCCGCCAATGTCGAAGTTCTGATCGACAACGATGACGGACGCTCCAAAATCTCGTGATCGAATGGCAGCTGGTAGCCCCGCTGCTCCGGCGCCGAGCACAACAACATCCGCCTCGTAGTCCCACTGAGTGTCCGGAGTGCCCGAGGCGGCTAATTCTTGGGCCGCTATGGGGGACCCAACCGTAGCGAGCGCCGTGGCAGTGACCCCCATGGCTGCGCCATTGTTGAAGAAATCGCGGCGACTCAGCGCTTCAGGCTGGCTGCCCCTCGGACGTTCATCGTCGCCATTTCGCTTCTTGCCCAAGGTGTCTTCTCCTCCCAAACTGGCGTGATAACCGCTTGCGGCCCCGCCCGACGCGATTACGTAACAATATGCTGTTACGAGATGGGTGCGGCGCGAGTCAAGTCAGGACACAGTGTTGAGTTACGTGATTCTCCGGTCGCCGGGTGGTATGTGATCGGAGCTTGGGATGAAGGTAGGCGAATTGGCTCGGGACCGTAGACTATCGCGGATTATTCATGTGCTTATCCATATGGACCGGCACGGCAAACGGGCCACGTCGGACCTCATTGCCGCGAAGCTTCACACCAATCCGGTGGTGGTCCGCCGCGCCATGGCGGGCCTCCGCGACATGGGAATAGTGTCTTCTGAGAAAGGGCATGGTGGGGGCTGGGTAATGCAGCGCGAGCTCAGCCAGATCAGCCTATGGGATATATACCGGGCAGTCGGAACGACAACGCTGGTGAATGTCGGTCCCAGCGCTGATCGCACCGATTGTCTGGTTGAGAAGTCTATTGAATCTCGGATTGGTTCGGCTGTCGCGGCCGCCGAGTCCGTGCTGATAGCCCGCCTGAGCGAAATCATGGTTGCTGATCTCGCCGACGACTTCGAGCAGCGCTTCGCCGAGATCGGCGGAGAAGTTGCAGCCGACGACCGGGCCGTGTCGTAGCGACCACAAAGGCCCGTGTAGAGCGGGCCCCCTCTCCCGGCGTCGTGTCGAGCATGACCTGACGACGAACAAACAAACTGGTTGACCGTTTGGTCAGGAACTCGATCGCGGAGCTGACGGGCTGACATGCCGGTCATGTCCACAGGGACCTGAGTACATCGAGGCTGGTGGCGCGGCCGAGATGGCCGACGCAGTCACCGTTCTCCACCAGCGGCTGGGCGAGAAGGCAAACGAGACGTGCCGGGTACCCAGGCGACAACCTCACGCGGCTCCGACACGGTGCCGTCCAGCGGATGGATGCGGCCGACGGTCTGGCCGGCGCCCACCTCGTTCCCAAGGCCGACGAGCGACTCGAAGCAGCCGCGCCGCTCGGCGAACCAGTAGAGCGCCCGGGTCTCGCGATAGGGCTCGCCGGACATCACATGGCAGCGCTGCACAACCCTGCCCGGCGCTGCACCCTCCAGCACACCCGTATGGCGCGGCAGGCCCTGGACGCCCGACCAGGCGATCCCGAGGCCCGCGCGCGAGACCAGGCTGCCACCGCCGAACTCGCCGTAGACGTAGACGACGCCGTGCCGCTGCGCGGCCGTCGAAGGTTCCAACGTCGTCCCAGACAACAGCCTGATCCAGGGACGCGTCTTCCATCCGCGCCACGAGAGTGGCTGCGGCGTAGGTTTCCCGTTCGACATGGCCCACAGCACGATATCCGGGGATGGCGATGGTGAGCCCGAGGTCGAGCCCGCCTGCGCCGGAGCAGAGGGAGAGGCCGAACAGGCATGCGTCTCCGGTTCCTAAGCCAAGTCCGGAGGGATGTAGAGCCAGGTCATGCATGGCCTCAGGCTGCGGATTTTCGTTTGCGGGCGGGTCCGGCGTCTGTGTCCGCCACATCGGCGGGCGCGGGATCACCATCGTCCAGCCGCTCGGTTCTCACCTGCGCGAAGGTCCGGCCGTCGCCATCGAGGATCGCCTCGCGGCCCGTCTCGGCCTGCCAGCGTTCGACGGCGACGTCGATGTAGGCCGGGCTGATCTCCATGGCATTGACGCGCCGGTCGTTGGCCTCGCCCGCCATGATCTGCGATCCGGAGCCCGAGAACGGCTCATCGCAGAGACCGCCGCGGGCCACATGCTGGCGCATCGGAATGCCGAAAGCGTCGAGCGGTTTCGGTGTGGGGTGGTCGGGCCGCTCGTCCCTGGTGAAGCTCGGCATCTCCCAAGTCGAGGGCAGCGTCTGCTCGGCCACCTTCGGCGGGCGGTTCGGTCGGCGCCAGCCCATGAAACACGGCTCGTGCTTCCACAGGTAGTGGGACCGGGTCAGCACCCCGCGGTCCTTCACCCAGATGATCTGCTGATGGACGAAGGCGCCGGCCTTTTCCCAGCAGGCCTCCAGCATCGCCCCAGCATCGCCTGGCGGCGCGAGGCGTGCAAGCGATACCAGGCGGCGTCCTCGGTGATCGCCTCGGCGACTGCGGCGGCGATGAAGCCGTCGTAGAGTTCGGCGCCCTGAGAACTGTCGTCCCAGGTCACGCCGTAGGACTGGCTCCAGCCCTTGTGGCGGGTCGGATGGTTCGAGCCGTCGTAATCCACGAGATACGGCGGATCGGTCGCGAACAGCACCGCCCGCTCGCGATTCATCAGGCGCCCGACATCGTCGTGGTTGGTCGAGTCCCCGCACAGCAGCCGGTGGGTGCCGAAGATCCACAGATCGCCGGTTCGTGACGCCGGATTGCGCGGCGGCTCGGGAATGGTCACCGGCGGCACCGAGTCCCCGGCACCAGCTTCCTCGCCGTCCCCCTCGGGCACGAAGGCCAGCAGCTTGTCCAACTCGCCGTCGCTGAAACCGACCAGCGACAGCTCAAAATCCTCGGCCAGCAGCTCGTTCAACTCCGCCGACAGCAGCGCCTCGCCCCACGGCGATTCCGCAAGCCGGTTGTTGGCGATCCGGTAGGCCCGGCGCTGCGCCTCGGTCAGATGGCCCAGCACGATCACCGGCGCCTCGGTCAGCCCGAGCTGCGTCGCAGCCAGCACCCGACCATGGCCCGCGATCAGCTCGCCGTCCTCCGCCACGAGGCAGGGAACGGTCCAGCCAAACTCAGCCATGCTGGCGGCGATCTTCGCGACCTGCTCCGCCCCATGCACCTTCGCGTTCCTCCCGTAGGGCTGCAGGCGCGCAAACGGCCATTGCTCGATCCGCTCGGGGGCGAAGGCGAGAGTCATGAGGATTCCTGTCGATGATGGCGGGGTGGACCCCGGCTCGGTGGAGTCCACCGGCTTCCGGCTGGATTCCGGAGTCCAGGGTATCCATCCCGGAATCCGTCATCCAAAGCACTGTTATTAAGTGGTTATTTCAGGCTGTACGGTGACTTCTGGCCGAGGTGGCTTCCCAAAACTTCGGCCCTGTCGTTGGCGACGCGTCGCGCTTCGCCCGCCAGCATACGAATATCGCCAGGAGGGAACCGGAAACTGCCGTGGGCTGGACCCCGGCCGGACCCTCGCTGGATACAGGGGTCCAGAAGGCCCCCGTCAACGCAAAGGGGAGAGCGAGCTTTCCAGCGCACTCTCCCCATCTTGCCTTCGGAATAGCATGGATCTGTTGCAGATGTCGAAGGAAAAAGTGTTGCAACACATTGGAGTCACTGCGCATTCAGGCGCGCAGCGATCTTCGTCAGCGCCAGTTGCCAGCGACGCCACGCCGTCGTGCGGTCGCAGCCCAGCTCCCCGCTGATCTGCTTCCACGGCACACGGGCCGCGCGCGACCAGACCAGCTTGCGCTCCGCCTCCTCGATCCAGAGCACCCAGTCGAAGGTCTGCTCGAGCCGGGTGATCGCGGCGGCCGAGGGCCAGACCCGCATCGGCTGCGGCTCCATCGCCGCGATTTCGCGGCTGGTCCGCACGATGTCCGGCCAGGTGTTGAAGTAGCCCTGCGCCTTCACCGGCGGCAGCTTGCGCAGGGTGCGGAACGCCTCCTCGAAATGATCGGCGACGCACTCGGCGGTTCATTAGCGATCAGCCATGGCGCGCCTCCCTGTCGGAAGGACGCGGTCCGTAGAGCTTCTCGCCGAGTTGGCGGACCAGTTCACGCTCGGGCCAGCTTAGGCGATCGTCATCGGCGGAGACCGCGAGGACCCCCTGTTCCTGCCAGCCCTCGCGCTTGACCTGTTCGGGATCCCGGCGTCGGCCGCCGTAGCCATGGGGATGCCATCTCATGCGACACCCCCGTTGGTCTCGATCGCCCAGAGCAGGATGGCGATGGCGTCGGCCTCGTTGTCGTCGGCGGGGCTGAAGCCTCGGGCGCG
>CAYLHK010000011.1:0-53566 GCA_964383295.1 uncultured Rhodovulum sp. | reverse complement strand
ACGGGGTGATCGACCCGCGCAAGACCCGCGCCGTGCTGGCGCTGTCGCTGTCGGCCGCGCTGAACGCGCCGATCGAGGAGACGCGCTTCGGCGTGTTCCGCATGTGAGCGGGCCGTGGACGCGCGGCGCGGGAGCGAGACATCCAAAGCCCCGGCCCCGCTCCGCCCCGGCCCGCCGGGCCGCGACCGTCCGCCGGCGACCGCGGCAACGATCCAGCCGCCGACTGCGCTGGCTGGCGATCGGTGTCGCGGCGGTGCTGGTGATCCCGCAGATCTCGGACGTGGTCCTCGGCCTGCGCCCGGTCACCGACGGCTGCCGGGTGGTCTATGTGGTGGACGGGGACACGGTGGACTTCAACTGCCCCGGCCACGGCCATGTCCGCGCGCGGATCACCGGGTTCGATGCACCCGAGCTCTACTCGCCGCAATGCGCCTCGGAGGCGGCGGCGGCACTGGCCTCGCAGACCTACCTGCGCTGGGTGCTCGGGACGGCGGGCGAGCTGCGCGTCATCATCGGCGGGATCGACCGCTGGGGCCGGCGGCTGGTCGAGGTCTTCGTCGATGGCGAGCGGCTCGCCGACCGGATGATCGCGGCAGGCCATGCGCGGGCCTATGACGGCGGGGCGCGCGAGGGGTGGTGCGCGTGAGGGAGGGGCAATGTTCGAACGTATCCTGATCGCGAACCGCGGCGAGATCGCCTGCCGGGTGATGGCGACGGCGCACCGGCTCGGGGTGTCGAGTGTTGCGGTCTATTCCGACGCGGACGCGGGCGCGAAGCATGTGGCCATGGCCGATACCGCGGTGCGGATCGGCCCCGCGCCGGTGGCGGAGAGCTATCTGCGCGGCGATGCGATCATCGAGGCCGCGCTGGCGACGGGGGCGCAGGCGATCCATCCGGGATACGGGTTCCTGTCGGAGAACCCTGCGTTCGTGGATGCCGTGACCGGCGCGGGGCTCGTCTTCATCGGACCGCCCGCCTCCGCCATCCGGGCGATGGGGCTGAAGGACGCCGCCAAGGCACTGATGACGGGCGCGGGCGTGCCGGTGGTGCCAGGCTATCACGGCGCCGATCAGGATGATCGTCTGCTGGCCGAGGAGGCCGGGCGGATCGGCTGGCCGGTGCTGATCAAGGCGGTGGCGGGCGGCGGCGGCAAGGGTATGCGGCGTGTCGAGCGCGCGCAGGATTTCGCCGCGGCGCTGGCGTCGGCCCGGGGCGAGGCGCGGGCGGCCTTCGGCAATGATGCGGTGCTGATCGAGAAATACGTCACCGCGCCGCGGCATATCGAGATGCAGGTGTTCGGCGATGCGCACGGCGGCGCGGTGCATCTCTTCGAGCGGGACTGCTCGCTGCAGCGGCGGCACCAGAAGGTGATCGAGGAGGCCCCCGCACCGGGCATGACGGCGGAGATGCGCGCTGCCATGGGCGAGGCGGCGGTGCAGGCGGCCCGGGCCATCGGCTATGTCGGCGCGGGGACGGTGGAGTTCATCGTCGACGGCTCGCGCGGGCTGCGCCCCGACGGGTTCTGGTTCATGGAGATGAACACCCGCCTGCAGGTCGAGCATCCGGTGACCGAAGCGATCACCGGGGTGGACCTGGTCGAGTGGCAGCTGCGCGTCGCCGCCGGCGAGCCGCTGCCGAAGCGCCAGGACGAACTGGCGATCCGGGGCCATGCCTTCGAGGCGCGGCTCTACGCCGAGGACCCTGCGCGCGGCTTTCTGCCGGCGATCGGACGGCTGACGCATCTGGAGTTTCCCGCTGGCCTGCGGGTCGATTCGGGCGTGCGCGCCGGCGACGAGATCAGCCCGTGGTACGATCCGATGATCGCCAAGGTCATCTCCCATGGCCCGACGCGGGACACGGCGCTCGCGGCGCTGGCACGCGGGCTCGAGGGGACGCGGGTTGCGGGCAGCATCACAAACCTCGGCTTTCTCGCGCGGCTGGCGCGCAACTCGGCTTTCATGGCCGGCGAGGTTGATACCGGCCTGATCGAGCGCGAGGCGGAGGTGCTGACCGCCCCTGCCCCGGCCGATGCGGATGTGACGGCCACGGCCGCGCTGGCGGCGGCGGGGCTGCTGGGCGGCGGAGATCCGCTCCGCGGCTTCACCCTCTGGGCGCCACTCGTGCGCATGATCCCCCTCGGCGAGACGGGGCTTCGCGTGGAGGTGCTGGGGCCCGGCCGCTTCCGCATCGAGGGGCGCGCGCTCGCGGTGACGGCGGAGGACGGCGAGGTTGTGATAAGCGGCGGCGACGGCCCGCCGCGGCGGCTCGGGGTCGTCGCAACGCCCGCCACTATCACCGTCTTCGACCGCGCCGAGGCGCATGTCTTCGCGCTGCCCGATCCGCTGGCGGCAGGCGCCGAGACCAGTGCCGGCGGCAACGAGATCCGCGCGCCGATGCCCGGGCTCGTCAAGCATCTCGCGGCGACAGCCGGGGCGGCGGTGGCGCGGGGCGATGTGCTGGTGGTGCTCGAGGCGATGAAGATGGAGCACGCGCTGGCGGCTCCGCGCGACGGGGTGGTGGCCGAGGTGCACGTGGCCGCCGGCGCGCAGGTGACCGACGGCACGCTGCTGCTGGCGCTGGAGCCCGAGGATGGCTGAGCGGGTCAGCGTCTACGAGGTCGGTCCGCGCGACGGGTTGCAGAACGAGGCGCGGATCATCCCCACGGCGGACAAGGTCGCGCTCATCGACATGCTGTCGGACTGCGGGTTCGACCATATCGAGGCCACGAGTTTCGTCAGCCCTAAATGGGTGCCGCAGATGGCCGACGCGGGCGAAGTCATGGCGGGCATCGCCCGCCGCCCCGGGGTCACCTATGCCGCACTGGCGCCCAACCTGAAGGGCTTCGAGGCCGCGCGCGAGGCCGGTGCCGGCGAGGTGGCGATCTTCGCGGCGGCCTCGGAGACTTTCAGCCGGCGCAACATCAACGCCTCCATCGACGAGAGCTTCGAGCGCTTTGCGCCTGTTGCCGAAGCGGCGCTCGCCGCCGGGATTCCGCTGCGCGGCTATGCCTCCTGCGTCACCGACTGCCCCTTCGAGGGAGAGATCGCGCCGCGGGCGGTGGCGAGGGTCGCGGAGCGGCTCCTCGCGCTCGGCTGCCGCGAGGTGAGCCTCGGCGACACGATCGGCCGCGGCACGCCGGAACGGGTGAGCGCCATGCTCGACGCGGTGCTCGACGTGGCGCCGTCGGGGCGGCTGGCGGGGCATTTCCACGATACCGGCGGACGGGCGCTCGCCAATGTCGAGGCGGCGCTCGGCCGGGGCCTACGGGTTTTCGACGCGGCCTGCGGCGGGCTCGGAGGCTGCCCCTACGCGCCCGGCGCGCCCGGCAATCTGGCGACCGAGGCGCTGGTGGCGCGGCTGGCGGCGCTTGGCCTCGAGACCGGCATCGACGCCAAGCGGCTGGCCGGGGCAGCGGCCTTTGCCCGTGGCCTTCGGTCGGCCGGATGACCGGCCGGCAAAGGTCAGCCGAACCGCAGGCCAGCCGCGGCTCCCACTTCCAATATACCGAGAGTTGAACTATGCTCGACGCAGAGAAAAATGCCGCTTCAGGGAGGATGCCGGATCATGGATCGCACTCTCATCGTCCTGGCAACGGATGCGCGCATCAACGAGCGGTTGATCGCCCGCGGCATGGCACCAATGGAAGGCCCGGTGCTGGGCGCCATCCTGCAGGAAGCCACCGGAGAGGTCGTCCCCTCACGCGAGGCGCTGCGGACCTGGGACCCGGAGCGCCTGGCGCGCGACCCGCGCGTCGCCGCAGTGCTGCGCCGGCACATGGCCGAGGCGGTCTGACCGCGGCCTCCGGCCTGCCCCACGGTTGGCTCCCGAGATGAGCTCCGATCTCGTCACCCTCGACACCGACGCGCGCGGCATCGCCACGCTAACCCTCAACCGGCCCGACAAGCACAACGCGCTCTCGGGCGAGGTCTGCGACACGCTGCGGGCGATGGCGGCCGGGCTCGATGCCAACCCACAGGTCCGCGTCATCGTGCTGACCGGAGCGGGGGCGAGTTTCTGCGCCGGGGGCGATCTCGGCTGGATGCGCGCCCAGGTCGACGGGGGGCCGGACGACCGCCGGCGCGAGGCGCGGCGGCTGGCGGACATGCTCCAGGCGCTGAACACGCTCGGCAAGCCCCTGATCGGACGCGTGAACGGCGCCGCCTATGGCGGCGGCATCGGGCTGATGGCGGTGTGCGACGCCGTGGTGGCCGTCACCGGCGCCCGCTTCGGGCTGACCGAGACCCGGCTGGGGCTGACCCCGGCGACGATCTCGCCCTATGTGCTGGCGCGCATGGGCGAGGGGCCGGCGCGCAGCGTGTTCTTCTCATCCCGGATCTTCGGCGCCGAGGACGCCCGCCACCTGCGCCTCGTCACCCGCGTGGTGGCGCCAGAGGCGCTCGATGCGGCCATCGAGGACGAGGTCGCGCCCTATCTCGCCACCGCCCCGGCCGCCGTCGCGGCCGCCAAACGGCTGGCACGCAGCCTCGGGCCCCGGATCGACGAGACCGTCATCGCGGCGACGATCGAACAGCTGGTCGAAGCCTGGGAGACGCCCGAGGCCGCCGAGGGCATCGCCGCCTTCCTGGAAAAGCGCCGCCCCGCCTGGCACGAGTGACGGGGGGTGCGATTGCTTCGCGCGCGCCTGCCCTTTTTCGAATCCGCTCTTGCGACGCACTGCGTCGCGCGGGGTCGTCGGCTGGAGCGCGTGCGCGCGGAAGCCGAGGGGCGATGTGCATTCCCGTCGCTCTGTAATCCGCGCGCGCCTGCCTGGGCGGCGCGGTTTACCGCGCCTGACGTCACGCCGAAGGCGTGCCTGCGGCACGACGGGCAGGCAGGCGCGCGCGGATTTGTCGACGGACAAATCCGCGAAGTGATCTAGCGGAATCGGTATGAGCGGAGCACGCGACCCGCGCTCCCGCCAATGCCCCCATCAGTGCATCGTCGGCGTTGCGCGCCCCGGCAGGGCATGGGCCTTCAGGACCTCCAGCGGCACGTGGCGCAGCATCGAGATATGGGTGCTGGCCAGGATCACCTGCGGTGCCATGCCGGCCGCCAGCGCCTCCTTCCAGCGCTCGGCGCAGAGGCACCAGCGATCGCCGGGTCGCAGTCCGGGAAAGCCGAACTCGGGTCGCGGCGTGGTCAGGTCGTTGCCGCGCGCGGCGCTGAAGGCGAGGAATTCGACCGTCATCCGGGTGCAGACCGTGTGGCGGCCGCGGTCGAGCGGGCCGGTGTTGCAGCAGCCGTCGCGGAAGAACCCCGTCATCGGGTCGAAGGAACAGGGCTTGAGCGGCTCGCCCAGAACGTTCAGGCCCTCGTCGCGATCCGCATCCATGTCGTCTGTGCCTCCTTGCACGTCCACCAACACAAACCTGTGCCGGCCCCCGGGTTCTGTCCAGCCGCTTGCAGGCACACGCGGCCTTCCGCTACCGGGCGCTCAGGCGCCGCTTTCCTGCCGCGGCATTGCTGGTATTCTCCGGCGATGAGCGCAGATTCCCGCCCGCAGTCCGATCTCCGCACCGCCGTTCGCGATGCGACATGGGCGGATGAGGCCGCGCTCGTTCCCCGGCTCGTCGCCGATGCACGGCTGACGCCCGCCGCGCGCGCCGCGATCGTCGCACGCGCCGCCGATCTGGTGCGCGAGGTGCGCGAGCGGTCCTCGCCGAGCGTCATGGAGGCCTTTCTGGCCGAATACGGCCTCTCCACCGACGAGGGCGTCGGCCTCATGTGCCTCGCCGAGGCACTGCTGCGCGTGCCCGACGCGGACACGATCGACGAGCTGATCGCCGACAAGATCGAGCCTTCGAACTGGGGGGCGCATCTGGGGCGCTCGACCTCGAGCCTCGTCAATGCCGCCACCTGGGGGCTGATGCTGACGGGCCGCGTACTCGATGATGCCCCCGGGCCGGCCGCGCGGCTGCGCTCGGCCATCCGCCGGCTGGGCGAGCCCGTGGTGCGCACCGCCGTCGGCCAGGCAATGAAGCTGATGGGCCGTCAGTTCGTCCTCGGCGAGACGATCCAGGCGGCGATGGAACGTGCCCGCGGCATGGAGGCCAGGGGCTACACCTATTCCTACGACATGCTGGGCGAGGCGGCCCGTACCGAGGCGGATGCCCGCCGCTATGCCGCCGCCTATGCCGATGCGATCCGCGCGATCGGGGCGCGGGCCACGGGGGATGTGCGCACCAACCCCGGCATATCGGTGAAGCTCTCCGCCCTGCATCCGCGCTATGAGTGGGCCCATCGCGCCGCGGTCATGGCCGAGCTGGTGCCCCGCGCGCGCGATCTGGCGCGCGCCGCGGCGGCTTCGGGGATCGGGCTGAACATCGATGCCGAGGAGGCCGAGCGGCTGGAGCTGTCGCTCGACGTGATCGAGGCGCTGATCGCAGACCGCCATCTCGCCGGCTGGGAAGGGTTCGGCGTCGTCGTGCAGGCCTATGGGCGGCGGGCGGGGCCGGTGATCGACTGGCTGCACGATCTCGCCGGGCGGCACCGGCGGCGAATCATGGTGCGGCTGGTCAAGGGCGCCTACTGGGACGCCGAGATCAAGCAGGCTCAGGAACGCGGCCTGCCCGGCTTTCCCGTCTTCACCCGCAAGACCAGCACCGATGTCAGCTACATCGCCAATGCCCGCAAGCTCTTGGAGGGGCGCGACCGGATCTATCCGCAGTTCGCCACCCACAACGCCCATACGGTCGCCGCCGTTCTGGCGATGGCCGGCGCCGATCGCGACAGCTTCGAGCTGCAGCGGCTGCACGGCATGGGCGAGGCGCTGCACGAGATCGTCCATGACGACGCTGCAACCCGCTGCCGGATCTATGCACCCGTGGGCGCGCATCGCGACCTGCTCGCCTATCTGGTGCGCCGGCTGCTGGAGAACGGGGCGAATTCCTCCTTCGTGAACCAGATCGTCGACAAGGATCTCGCGCCCGAGACGATCGCTGCCGACCCGCTCGCCGCCGCCGAGGCCGAGGGCGGCGCCCTGCCCCATCCGGCGATCCGCCCCCCCGCGCGGCTGTTCGCGCCGCGCGAGAATTCCTCCGGCTGGAACGTCAACGAGCCCGCGTCGATTGCGCCGCTGCTGGCCGAGCGCGAGGCCTGGCGGGATGCGCGCTGGCAGGCGGGAGCGATGATCGCGGGGGGCCCGGCCGAGAGCTCCGCCCGCGTCGTCACCAGCCCCTCCGATCCCGCCGACCGGCTGGGCGAGGTGCGCGACGCGACGCCTGCCGACGTCGCTGCTGCGCTGGCCGCCGCCCCGGCGGGGTTCGCGGACTGGTCGACACACGCGCCCACCGACCGGGCGGCAGTGCTGCGCCGGGCGGCCGATCTCTACGAGGCAAACGGGGTCGAGCTGATGGCGCTGGCCACGCGCGAGGCCGGTAAAACGCTGGGGGATGCCATCGCGGAGCTGCGCGAGGCGGTGGATTTCCTGCACTACTATGCCGATCAGGCCGAGGCCGCGACCGGCTCCCCGCGGGGCGTCATGGTCTGCATCAGCCCCTGGAACTTCCCGCTGGCGATCTTCACCGGCCAGGTTGCCGCCTGCCTTGGCGCCGGCAATGCGGTGATCGCTAAACCGGCGGAGCAGACACCGCTGAACGCCGCGCGCGCGACCGCGCTGCTGCATGAGGCCGGCGTGCCGGCGGCCGCGCTGCAGTTCCTGCCGGGCGATGGACCGCAGGTCGGCGCGCCCCTGACCGCGGCGCCGGGCATCGCCGGCGTGGTCTTCACCGGCTCGACGGAGGTCGCGCAGATCATCAACCGCACGCTGGCCGAGCATGCCGCACCGGATGCGGTGCTGATCGCCGAGACCGGCGGGATCAATGCGATGATCGTCGATTCCACCGCGCTGACCGAGCAGGTGGTGCGCGACGTCCTGGCTTCGGCCTTCCAATCGGCGGGGCAGCGCTGCTCGGCGCTGCGGGTGCTCTATGTCCAGGACGAAGCGCGCGAGCGCACGCTGCACATGCTGGAAGGCGCGATGGAGGCGCTGGTCGTCGGTGACCCCTGGGATCCGGCGACCGACGTGGGACCGGTGATCGACGCCGAGGCCGAGGACGGGATCGAGGCCTATCTCGACGGCGCCGAGGTGCTGAAACGCCTCGCCGTGCCTGCGGCGGGGCGCTTCGTCTCGCCGGCGATTGTCGAGGTGGACGGGATCGGCGCGGTGGAGCGAGAGGTCTTCGGCCCGGTGCTCCACGTCGCGCGCTTCAAGGCCGCCGATCTCGACGGGGTGGTCGATGCGATCAATGCCCGCGGGTTCGGGCTGACCTTCGGGCTGCATTCGCGCATCGACGACCGGGTCGAGCGGGTGACCGCGCGGCTTCTCGTGGGAAACCAGTACGTCAACCGCAACCAGATCGGCGCGATCGTGGGCTCACAACCCTTCGGCGGCGAGGGCCTGTCGGGCACCGGACCCAAGGCCGGCGGGCCGCATTACCTGCCACGGCTGCAGCGCCACGCCGCGCCCCTGCCCCCGATGTCGCCGGGCGGCAGCCCCGTTCCGGCCGCGATGCTGGCGCGGGCCTTGGCGCAACTCGCCGAGCCGGACAACGGTAACTCCGGCGCCCGGCTCGACGCGCTGATGACACGCCTCGGCGTCGATGCTGCGGCGCCCGGGACCGCGGAGGACGGGCCGATGGTCGCCCTGCCGGCCCAGGCCCTGGCCGCGGCCGAGGCGCTGATGGCGGCGCCCGTCGACATGCCGGGACCGACCGGAGAGAGCAACCGGCTGTCGCTGCATCCGCGCGGGCGGGTGCTCTGCCTCGGTGCCGGGGCCGAGGCGGCGCTGGCACAGGCCGTGCAGGCCATCGCCGCCGGTAACCAGGTGCTGGTGGTAGCCGAGGGCATCGCAGCAGCCATCGCCGAGCTTGCCGCCGCGGGCCTGCCGGTCGCGGGCATCGACGGGCGCATCACGCCCGAGGATCTGACCGCCCTGCCCGGCCTCGCCCTCGTCGCAGCCCATGGCCCCGAAGGCTGGCTGCGCGCGCTGCGCCGCGCCCTGGCGGCGCGAGATGGCCCCATAGTGCCGCTGGTGACCGAGGTGATCGCGCCCGCGCGCCATGTGACCGAGCGGCATCTCTGCATCGACACCACCGCCGCCGGCGGAAATGCCAGCCTGCTCGCCGCCGGCAGCTGACTACACGTGCAAGCCGCAATCGCGCCACAAGTTTCGCCTTGTGCTCCTCGAGCGTGAGGGGCAGCATGCGCGCCGATGTTCCCCCCCGAGATCTGATGAAGCTCAAGCCCGCCAGCGCGCCGCCCGATGCGCCGATGCCCCTCGGCCTCACGCTCCTCGTCGCCTTCATCGCGATGGTGGAGATCGTGCTGACCCTGTCCGACTACGGCTATCTCGGCACGCCGCTGCTGCGGGCCCAGCTCTACGAGACAGGTGCGTTCTGGACCGGGCTGCTGCACGGGGCGCGGCCGATCTTCCAGGCCCAGCCGGTGACCATGTTCGTCAGTCACTCGCTGCTGCACGGCGGGATGCTGCACATGGTGATGAACATGGCGATCCTGCTGGCGCTCGGCCGGTTCACTGCCGACCGCTACGGGGGCGGCGTGGTGCTGCCGACCTTCCTGATCTGCGCGGTGGCGGGCGGCGCCGTCTTCGGCCTCCTGTCGCGCGGCGCCTATCCGATGGTCGGCGCGTCCGGGGCGGTCTTCGGTTTCCTGGGCATCTGGACCGCCTGGGACTGGTGCCGCCACCGCGCGGCCGGGGTCTCGACACGGCCGGTCTGGCAGCGGATCGCGGTGCTCGCCGGGCTCAACGTGCTGCTCTACTACGGGCTCGGCGGCCTGCTGGCCTGGGAGGCGCATCTGGGCGGCTTCCTCGCAGGTCTCGCGATCGGCTTCCTGCTCGAGAGCCGCCAGGCCGCGAACCTGCGCGACGCCCGTGCCGAACTGCGCCGCCGGCGCCGCGAGGGTACGGGCGAAGCCGACTGATACGAGCTCCGGTTGATCACTTCGCGGATTTGCCCGTCGACAGATCCGCGCGCGCCCTCACGCGGTGAAGTAGAACCGCGTCAGGTGGAAGAAGATCGGCGCGGCGAAGGCCAGGCTGTCCATCCGGTCGAGCATGCCACCATGCCCCTCCACCATCGTGCCCCAGTCCTTGGCCCCCAGCGAGCGCTTGACCGCCGAGAGCACCAGCCCGCCGGCAAAGCCCGCGAGCACGACGGCAAAGGCCATGGCCAGCGCCTGCAGGGGCGAGAACGGCGTGATCCACCAGAGCGCCCCGCCGAGCAGCGTGGCGCTGAGCCCGCCGCCGACCAGCCCCTCGACCGTCTTGTTGGGACTGACCCGGGGCGCCACCTTGCGCCGGCCATATCGCTTGCCGAAGACGTATTGCAGCACGTCGCTGCCCTGCACGACGATCAGCAGGAAGGCGAGCAGCCCGAACCCCGCCGAGGGTGCGGCCGGGATGTCGAGGATCAGGAGCGACGGCACATGGCTGATGCAGTAGACCGCCAGCATAAGCGCCCATTGCACCTTCGAGACCCGCGGCAGGAAGTCGCGCGTCTCGCCCGAGAGCACCGCGATCACCGGCAGCAGCAGGAATCCGTAGACCGGGATCAGCACGGTGAACAGCCCCACCCAGTCGTCCCAGACCAGCAGGTATTGCAGCGGCAGGAACAGATAGAAGGCCGCCGCCAACGCGTAATGATCGGCGACGGGCGTGGGCGTCAGCGAGGTGAACTCGCGCAGGCACCAGAAGGAGACCAGCGCAAACAGAAGGATGGTCGAGAAGGGGCCGAGCAGGAAGACCGCCGCGAGCACGCCCACGATCGCCCACCAGCTGGCGATCCGCTCGCGCAGGTTCGCGAGCATGGCTGCACGGTCGGGATCGGCAGCATCGGGACGCGCGGCGAGGTTGCGCCCAATCAGCGTGGCGACGCCGAGGGCGGCAAAGACACCGGCGAAGAGCAGGACGAGCGGGTCAGCCATCGGCCGCCTCCGGATGCAGGCTGAGGCCGAGCGCCGTGACCGCCGCATGGGCGCGGGCGAGGAAGGCCGCCTTCTCCTCGCCGGGCTCGACGCGGATCGGCGCGCCGAAAAGCGCCGCCGTGCTGACCGGGACCGGCAGGTAGACGCCCTTCGGCAGCGCCCGGTGCAGGTTGTCGAGATAGACGGGCACCAGTTCCACGCCCGGGAAGTCGCGGGCGAGGAAATAGAGCCCGGCCTTGAACGGCCCGGGCAGCGGCGCGGGGTTGCGGGTGCCCTCGGGGAAGACGATCAGGCTGTCGCCCGCGCGCAGGGCGTCGGCGAGCGGGATCAGCGCATCCGCCCCCGCCCCGCGGTCGATCAGCACCGCGTCCAGCACCTCGAGCGCCAGATAACGGTGCAGCCGGTCGCGGCCCCAGTAGTCCGCCGCCGCCACCGGGCGCGTGGCGCGGCGCAGCTCGGCCGGCAGCGCCGCCCAGAGCACCATGGTGTCGAGATGGCTCGCGTGGTTGGCGAAATAGATGCGCTGCGCCGGCACCGGCGCGGCGCCGAGCCAGCGACCGCGGCCGCCGACCAGGAAGCGGGTGGCCCCGATCAGGAGGGGGGCGATACTCACCCGCGCAACCCCGCGGCGATGACGCCGAGCCGCCGGGCGATGGTGACCAGCGTGCCGAGGAACACGATCCAGAGCAGGATGCCGGTGAGACCGAGCGTACTGCCGGCCAGCGCCTCGACGAAGCCGACGAGGCAGCCGAAGCTCATCGCCGCCATGCGGTGCTGCTTGGCCATCGGACCGATGAAGCTCTGCGCCTGCCCGAGCGCACCGCCGAGCTGGCGCACATAGGCGCAGGTGACGGCGGCGAGCGCGGCCCAGAGGCCGAGCATGGGCCAGCCGGCGGCCAGCCCGAAGGCCGCGATGATCGCAGTGTCCTCGATCCGGTCGGGCACCTCATTGTAAAGGGGCCCGAGCGCATCGCCGCGGCCGCCCTCCACCGCCACCAGCCCGTCGATGAGATTGGCGAGAAGCCGGAGCTGGATGAAGACGATCGCGACGAGCCAGCCGGGCGCCCAGCCCTCGGCCACCCGCCACAGCACCAGCGCGGCGAGGAGCGCAAAGCCGATGCCGGCAGTGGAAATCTGGTTCGGGGTGACCCCGGCGCGGGCCAGCGCCGAGGCGAGGCGCTGGACGATGACCAGCCGGCGCGATGCCAGCGGGCGGCGGTTAAGGAAGGGGTCGTCAGCCATGCGCTCTGCCCGTTCGGTTGTCGTCGCCCCCAATAGCAGCAAATCACTGGTTCCGCACCGGAAACTCAACCGGACGGTCCGATGCAGCGCGACGTGTCGCTGCCGCAACCGAGCGCTCCAATCGGCGGTCCGCTACAGGCTCGGGCAGGTGCGCGGCGGCAGACAGGCGGCCTCCACCGCGGTCAGCACCGCAACGAAGGCTGCCTGGGCGAGCACCAGGGCGATGACGATTGCGTTCTGCGTGGTGAGAGCGAGGAGGCCCAGGCTCGCCACGACCCAGCCAGAGTTGCCGAGCACGATCACGCGCAGCGCCCAGACGGGCATCCGCTCGCGCAGGGCAAAGGCCGCAACGAACAGGGCGACCGGCAGCAGCACGAGGCCGACACCGAAGAGCAGCCCAACGGGCAGCCCGGTCAGCCCCGCGAGCGGCCCAGCAGCCGCGGCGAGTGCCACTCCCATGGCCGCGCAGCCGCCTGCGTCGAGCGCAAGCACGCGCCGAAGCGCGGGTTGGATGGTGATCTGCATCTGCGTCTCCTGATCGCTGTGCGGCCACAGGCTTGCGGCATCTGACGGAGAAGATGCCCGTGGCCCAGGTCATGTGCTATGACCTCACAGGTCATCACCTGCACCCCTGATCGCGCCAGGATCGGCCGCGGGCGGCGAGACGAGGCGATCGAGAGAGGCAATCGGATGGCCGGAGCCCCCATCGAGCAGAGCCGGCCGCGCGACGGGTTCGGGGCCATGCTCCGATCGTGGCGCGAACGTAGGCGGCTGAGCCAGATCGACCTGGCCGCAGAGGTACCGCTGTCGCAGCGGCACCTGTCCTGCCTCGAGCGCGGCGTTGCCCGGCCAAGCCGGGAGACCGCACTGCGCCTCGCCGAGAGGCTCGACATGCCCTCGGCTGCCACCAATGCACTGCTCGCCGCCGCCGGCTTTGCCCCCGCCCATCGCGCGCGGCCGCTGTCCGACCCGGCCATGGCCACGGTCCGCGAGGCGGTGGACCGCATTCTGGCCGCTCACGAGCCGTTCCCTGCGCTGGCCGTGGACAGGCACTGGACCCTGATCGCTGCCAATGCCAGCCTCGCGCCCCTGCTCGCCGGCGTGCCGGCGCGGCTGCTCGCGCCGCCCGTCAACGTACTGCGCCTGAGCCTGCACCCCGATGGGCTGGCGCCGCGCATCGTCAACCTGCGCGAGTGGCGAGCGCATGTCCTGCACCGTCTGGCGGTCGAGACCGAGCGCTCCGGCGATGGGGCCCCGATGGCGCTGGCCGAGGAACTCGCAGGCTATCCGCTGCCACCGGGCGTGCGCCCCTACCGCCCGCCCCGGACCGATCGCCTGGCCGGAATCGCGGTGCCGCTGCTCCTGCGGATCGGCGCGGAGCGGCTGTCGTTCATCAGCACCACCACGGTCTTCGGCACCGCGGTCGACATCACCGTCGCCGGGCTCACCATCGAGACCTTCCTGCCGGCGGATGCGGCGACGAGCCGGTTCCTGCGACAGACGGAGGGCCGGCCATGAGCGGCGGCGGGGCGATCGCGATCCTGGGATGGGGCTCGCTGCTCTGGGACCTCGACGACCTCGCACCGAAGGTCGCAGGGCCCTGGGCGCTGCGCGCCGGGCCAAGGCTGCCGATGGAGTTCAGCCGGATCAGCGCGAAGCGCCGGATGGGCCTGACGCTGGCGCTTGATCCCGAGATGGGCGTGCCCTGCGCCACGCACGCGATCCGCTCGTGCCGGCGCGGGCTTGCCGAGGCCCGCGCCGATCTTGCCGCCCGCGAACGCGCGCCGATCGAGCGCATCGGCTGGGCGGGTTCAGGCGGCTTCGAGAGCCGGCTGCCCCAGGTCGCCGAGGCCATCGCCGCCTGGTGCGAGACCTCGGGCTGGGCCGGGGCGGTCTGGACCGACCTCGAGCCCAACTTCGCGACCCATGCGGGCACGGGCTTCAGCGTGGCGGCCGCGACGGCCTGGCTGCGCGGGCTGACGGGCGAGAGCTTCGACGAGGCGCATCGCTACATCCGCAATGCGCCCCCGACAGCCCGCACGCCGCTGCGCCGCGCGCTGGTGCGCGATCCCTGGTGGCGCGAAACCACCGCGGCCCGGCGGGCCGCAGCGGACCGTGCCGCAGGGTGACGCGCCCCAGGGGGTCTCAGTCGAGCCCGAGCTTGCCACGCAGGGTGGAGAGATCCTCGGCGAGCGTGTTGACCGCGGCGGCCAGCGCAGTCCGGTCAGCGTCGGTGAGGTTCGCGTAGCTGACATAGCCCTCGCCGTCGCGGTAGGTCTCGAGGATCGCGTAGACCCGATCGAAATTGCCGTCCACCGAGGCGAGGAAGGCGGGCTCGCTGGTCTCGATCACCGGACGCACCACCTCGAGGATGCGGTAGGACCCGTCGGTATTGGCCTTGAAGTCCCAGAGGTCGGTGCCGGAATAGCGGTTCTCCTCCCCGGAGATCTTGCTCGCGGCCACCTCCTCCATCAGCCCGGCCGCGCCGCCGACCACCACCTCGGGCGGGAAGTCGTAGCCGGCGATGCTGTCGCGCAGCGCGGTCACATCCACCAGCAGCTGGTCGGCGACGGGGGCGAGACCATCGGTCGAGTTCTCGACGAAGAGGCCGTACTCGATGCGGTGGAAACCGGGGAAGTCCGGGTCCTGCTCGGCCAGTTCATAGTCGTCGGCACGCGAATCGATCGCCGGATCGAAATCGCCGAGGATCTCGGCGATCGGCTCGATCTGCTCGAAGGGGATGCGCGCCACCGGATAGAGCGCGCGGGCGGTCTGAAGATCGCCCGCCTTGATCGCCGCGACGAATTCCGTGACGACCACCACCAGCGCATCCGCCTGTTCGGAGACAAAGGTGCGGTATTCGGCGATCGGCCCCTCGAGCGCCGCAAGGGCTGCGGGGTCGACGGAGGCGGAGAGGGGCGCGGGCTCCGAGGTGGCGAAGGCGCCCGTCGCGAGGGTGAGCGCGAGCGCGGTGCCGCTGAGAAGCAGGGAGGGTCGCATGTGAGTCTCCTGATGAAGGGTTCGGGTCAACCGGCCCGCTCGGTCTGCAGCCCCGCGATGAGCGCGCTGCCAAGGTAGTCCCGGTCGTCAGGGACGCCGGGCAGGGTGAAGAAATAGCCGCCGCCGACAGGGCGGATGTATTCCTCCAGCGGCTCGCCATCGAGGCGGCGCTGCACGGCGATGAAGCCACGCTCGAGATCGGCCTGGTAGCAGATGAACAGGAGCCCCTGGTCGAGCTGCCCCGAGCCGGTGACCCCGTTAGAATAGTTGAAGCCGCGGCGCAGGATCAGGTTCGCCTCGCTGCCCGGGGTGCGGGGATTGGCGAGGCGGACATGCGCATCGAGCGGCGTGAACGCGCCTTTCGGGTCGGCGGCCAGATCGGGTTCGGTGAACTCGTCGGCGCCGGGTGCGTCGAGCGGCGCACCGGTGGCGCGGATGCGGCCCATGATCCGCTCCTGCTCGCGCAGCGGCGTGCGGTCCCAGCGCTCGACGAAATTGCGGATCAGCCGCACGAGCTGGTAGCTGCCGCCATGGGTCCAGCTGGGTTCGCCGCGGCCGGGGCCGACCCAGACGAGGCGGTCCATCAGAGCGGCATCGGCGGCGTCGGGGTTGGCCGATCCGTCGCGGAAGCCGAGGAAGTTGCGCGCGCTCTCGCTGCGCCCGCCCGGGGGCGGCGCGACGACGGGGACGTTGCCCTCCTGCTTCCAGCGCAGGAACAGGCGGTCGGGCAGCGCCTTGATGATGTCGCGCAGCGCGTGGATCGTCGTGTCCTGCGTGTTGGCGCAGATCTGCAGGCTGAGATCGCCATGGCAGAGCGCCGCATCGAGGGCGTCGTTGGGAAAGCGCGTCATCCGGCTGAGGCGGAGGGGCTTTTGCGCTTCGAGCCAGGGCCGGTCTTCGAAGAGCGAGGCGCCAAGCGAGACGGTGATGGTCAGCCCATCGGGCCGGATCACCGGGCCGAGGATGCCGGAATCGGCCGGGGGCAGGCGCGGGTCGCGCTCGGGCGGGGTGCCGCCCGTGGTCAGGAAGGCGATCCGCGCGCTGAGGCGACGGAACAGGTCCTCGAGCTCGTCAGGGGTTGCGGCGACGACGGCGAAGCTCGCGATCATCCCGTTGGCGGGGCGGGCCGTGACGATGCCGGCCTGGTGCGCGCCCTGCCAGGGAACGCGATCCTCGGGCGAGGCATGGTTGTAGATGGGCGCATCAGTGACATGGGCGGACGCGGCAACGTCCGGGGAGGCGGCGCGTGCCGCGAATGGGCAGGCAGCGGCCAGACCGAGGCCGGCAAGCACCGCCCGGCGGCTGGTGCCCTCGCCTTCCCGTCCCTCGTCGTCGATGCCCATGTCGCCCTCGGATGCGGCCTGACTTGCGGCGCGCTGCCTGCCGGCAATGCCGGATCCGGTTGGCGTCGGTAATCCTGATTCTTATGGTCGGAAATTACGCCAGGCCTTGATCTGGCGCAAGGGCGCGGCGGCGCAGCAAAAGCCGGAAGACGCGCGCACCACGGGTTAACGAAGGTTTCCTAATGCTTACCCGTCGCTATTTCGCACGCTATTTCAATGGTTTGAAAATTGCGCACATGTGCGCACCCCTGCGCGCGCAGGCTCAGAACATCACCGCGCCGCCGTTCGGGCTGAGGCACTGGCCGGTCATGAAGCTCGCCCCGTCGCCGGCAAGGAACACCGCCGCGGCGGCGATCTCGTCGGGATGGGCGATGCGCCCGAGCGGGTTGTCGGATTCGATCGCCAGCGTCTCGGGCGTCATCTGCTCCGGGCCGAGGAGCGGCGTGTCCGTCGGTCCGGGTGCCAGCGCGTTGACGAGGATCGCGGGGGCGAACTCCCGCGCCCAGGAGCGGGTCATCGACAGCACGCCCCCTTTGGAGGCGCAATAGACCGAACCGTTGGCCCGACCGAGATAGGCAAGCTCGGACGAGACGTTGATCACCCTTCCCGACCCCTGCCCCGCCATCATCCGCAGCGCCTCGCGGCCCACCAGGAAGACGCCGCGCAGGTTGACCGCCATCAGCCGGTCGAAGTCGGCAGCCGTGGTCTCAAGCAGCGGCTTGTCGACCAGGATGCCGGCGTTGTTCACCAGGATGTCGAGCCCGCTGAGGCGCTCGGCGATCTCGGCGAAGAGGGTGAGCACCTGCGGCTCGTCGCCGACGTCGGTGCGGATGCCGAAGGCCCCCTCGCCGAGCATCGCGACGACGGCGTCGATGCTCTCCTGCGGCGCGCGATCGGCGATCACCACCCGGGCGCCCTCGCGGGCGAAGGCGATCGCGATGGCGCGGCCGATGCCGCTGGCCCCGCCGGTGATCAGCGCGCGGCGCCCGGCGAGTGCCCTGGTCATGCCATCACCTCGCCACGGTCGACGTTGATTGCCTGGCCCGTGATGTTGCGCGAGGCCTCCGAGGCGAGGAAGAGGTAGAGGTTGGTCACGTCCTCGGGCTCCATCAGGCCCGGCAGCGCCTGGCCGGCGAGGATGCCGCCCAGCGCCGCCTCCTCGGTCATGCCGGTCGTGCTGGCCAGCTCCGTGAGCGAGCGCATGGCGGCGCGGGTGCGCACCCAGCCGGGGCAGACGGCGTTCACCCGGATGCGGCGGGGGCCGAGCTCGCGCGCGAGCACGCGCATGAAGCCGATATTGGCGTGTTTCGACGAGACATAGGCGGCGAAGTCGGCAGCGGCCGACTTGCCCCAGACGGATGAGGTCACGACGATGCTGCCGCCGTCCGGCATCAGCCGCAGCGCCTCACGCGTGACGTGGTAGGTGCCGACGACGTTGATCGCGATGATCCGCGCGAAGGTCTCCTCGACCTCGTCTCCGGGGGCATCCATCGGCGTGACCCGCTCCAGCCCGGCGTTGTTGACCAGCACGTCGATCCGCCCGAGCCCGCCCACGGCGCGGCGGACGGCGGCGCGGTCGGTGATGTCGCAGACCTCTGCCCCGACCGGACGGCCGGTCTGGTGGGAGATCGCGGCGGCGGCGTCACGGATGTCCGGCGTGCTCGACAGGATGGTGAGCTCACTGCCCGCCATGGCGAAGGCGGCGGCCACGGCGCGGCCGATGCCGTGGCTCGCCCCGGTGACGAGGACGCGCTTGCCGGCCAGATCCGATGTGTCCATGCCGCCTCTCATGCCAGTGCCGCGGCGATTTCGGCCGCCTCGATGCGGGTTTCCTCGTCGCGGATCAGGTCGAGGACCTGCCGGCGCAGGCTGCGGAAGGCCGGCAGCTCGGTGACCTCCAGCGTGCGATCGGATGGGATCGCATCGCGCACGGCGATGTCGGCGAGCACGCGCGCGGGCCGCGCGGAGAACACGATGATCCGGTCGGCAAGGAAGACCGCCTCGTCCACGTCATGGGTCACGAAGATTACCGTCTTGCGCTCGGTGGCGCCGATCCGCAGCAGCTGGAGCTGCAGCCGCTCGCGGGTCAGCGCATCGAGTGCGCCGAAGGGCTCGTCCATCAGCAGGATGCGCGCATTCGCGGCCAAGGTGCGGGCAATGGCGACGCGCTGGCGCATGCCGCCCGAGATGCGGTTGACGTAGTAGTCGGCGAAGGGCGTGAGCCCGACCAGTTCGAGATAGTGCCGGGCGATGCGGTCCTTCTCCGCCGCCGAGACGTCGTCGCGGTAGCGCAGTCCGAAGCGGACATTGCCGAGCACGGTCAGCCAGGGGAACGAGGAGTAGGACTGAAAGACCATGCCCTTGTCGCGGCTCGGTCCTGCGACGGGGGTATCCTCGATGCGGACGTCGCCAGCGGTGGGGATCTCGAGGCCGCCGATCATGCGCATTACGGTAGTCTTGCCGCAGCCCGAGGGGCCGACGAAGACCACGAACTCGCCCTCGGCGATCGAGAGGTCGAGCGGTGCCACCACCGGCGTCTCGCGGCCATGGTCGTCGGTGAAGACCTTGGAGAGGGCGCTGAAGCGGATGAAGTCGCGGGTCATGGCTGTGTCACCCGAGATAGCGGAACAGGCGGCGGTGCGCGAAGCGGATCGCCTGGTCGGTCACGAGCCCGATGACCCCGATCGTCAGGATGCAGGCGAAGACCTCGGGCGTCTTGCCATAGCGCCGCGCGGTCCAGAGCTCGTAGCCGATGCCCGAGTTCGACGCGACGATCTCGGCGATCAGCAGGTAGGTCCAGCACCAGCCGAGCGTTATCCGCAGGCTGTCCACCATGTTGGGCAGCATGGCGCGGAACACGACGTCCTTCATCAGCGATCCGTCGCGAGCGCCAAGCGTGCGGCCGATCTCGATGAACTCGCGGGGCACGCGGCGGGCGTCCTCGGCGATCAGGAGCACGAGTTGGAAGAAGGTCCCGATCCACAAGAGCGCGATCTTCGAGCCCTCGCCGATTCCGAACCAGATCAGCGTGAGCGGCACCAGTGCCGGAACGGGCAGGTATCGCACGAAGTCGATCAGGGGCTCGGTCGTGGCGCCGACCGCACGGTAGCTGCTCATCAGGATCGCGAGGGGGATGGCGATCACCGCGGCCCCCAGAAAGGCGGTCCAGACTCGGGTCACGCTGATCGCGATGTCCTGGGCGAAGCCCACGTTCTGGAAGAGTCCGATCAGGGCGAGAACCACCGCCTGCGGCGAGGGCAGGAACTGCGGATGCACGAGGCCCAGCCCCGTCACCAGCATCCATGCCGCGAGAACGACGGCAAAGGCGCCGACACCGAGCCAGATCTCCCGACCACGGCGGGCGGGTCCGCGCAGTACGAAGAGGTCGCGCCAGCCGAGGCGCCGGGGAGCATCGCTCCCCCCGGCACGCACCGGTGCGGCGGCGCTTGCTTCGGTCACGAAAGGAACCCCGGCGCCATCTGACCTACCAGTCCTTCTCGACCTGGTTCACGACCGAGCGGTCGATGTGGTCCTCGGGGATGAGCTCGACATCCGACGCGCCGAAATCGAGGTTGAGCGCCATCGCGTCGCGGAAGACCTCGTAGACGCGCCCTTCCGTCTCCACGGAGCCGATCAGCGCCTGCGCCTCTTCGAGCGGCGTGTAGCGGAAGTTCGGCAGGGTCTCGCGGAAATCCTCGGGCGTCACCGAGAAATGCGAGGCGATGATCGGGATCGACTCCTCCTGGTTCGCATAGAAGTAGTCGACGGCCCGATAGATGGCCTTGAGGAAGCGGCGGTACTTGTCCGGGTTCTCGGCCAGCTCGTCGGTATGGACCATGACTATGTCGAGGATCAGGTCGTCATAGTCGCGCGAGGAGGCGACGACATGCGCACCCCGTTCCGTATGGGTGGCGACGACCTGGCTCAGCACCGGCTCGTATGTGCCGACCGCGGAGAGATTCGGGTCGGCGAAAACGCCGATCGCGTCCGCCGCGGCGATATCGAGGAGGTTGGTGTCATGGATCGACAGGTCGCACTGCTCGCGCAGCGCCATCTGCATGATCAGCCGCGCCGGCAGGTTCGGCTCGACGGCGATCGTCTTGCCCTCGAGATCGCAGACGGAGGTGATCGAACCGTCCGCCGCCCAGCCGTCCCCGCCGGTGGAGAGGTCGATCGTGCCGATGATGATACCCTGGGTATCGGCGCGCCGGCCGAGGCCCTGGTACTCGCCGACGGTGCGCAGGTAGCAGTCGATGTCACCGCGCGCCATCGCGGCCACGCCGTTCGGCATGTCGTCGTCGAGGATCTCGACGACGGTCAGTCCTTCGTCCTCGAAGAAGCCGAGCGCATTTGCCAGATGGACGGGGCCGAAGCCCACCCAGACGGGATACATGCAGGTGACGGTGTCGGGCTGGCCGGTGCCGGCCTGTGCGGGCGTGACGCCCGGCGGACCGAAGCCTAGGGCAAGCGCCAGCCCGAGGCAGGCGGAGAAGGTCCTGTTCAGCATGGTCAAGTCTCCCTGTTGTTGCGTCCGCCGCTGGTGCGACGGATCGTCAGACCGCTGCGGTGCCGAGCACCACCCAATCCACCTCCTGCTGGCGGGCTTGGAAAATGTAACCGAGGAAGTTGAGCAGCACCTGCGCCGCCAGGATCGAGGTGATCCCCGACGGATCGTAGGCCGGTGCCACCTCGACAAGATCGATGCCAACGACCTCGCCGCGCGAGGCGAGGCCCTGCAGGATCTCCATCACCTCGTAGTAGAGAAATCCCCCATGGCTGGGCGTGCCGGTGCCCGGCGCGATCGAAGGGTCGAAACCGTCGATGTCGATGGTCACGTAATAACGCGCCCCGGCGGGGATCAGGTCGAGCACGCCTTCGAGACCGATCCGGCGGCACTGCCGCACCGAGCGGATCGTTGAACCCCGCGCGCGCGCATCATCGTAGCCGTCGCGCGCGGTCGAGGAGACGTTGCGGATCCCGAGCTGCGTCAGCCCGGTTACATGCGCCTGTTCTGCGGCGCGACGCATCGGATTGCCGTGGCCCTCGCGCACGCCGTGGCGCACGTCGACGAAGTCGAGATGGGCGTCGATCTGCACGATATGGATCGGCCCATGCTCACTGAACGCGCGCACGCAGGGAATGTTGATCGCGTGGTCGCCGCCGAGGACCAGCGGCAGCGCGCCCGACGCCAGGATCTTGCGGACCGCTGCCTCAGTGTTCGCATGGCTGGTGGCGGTGTCGGTGTGCACGATGTCGGCATCGCCGAGGTCGACGATGCGCACCGCGTCCATCGGCAGGTAGGTTGCATCATCCTCGTGATCGTACGCGCCACCATGCCCGAAGGAGAAAAGCGTGGATGCCTCGCGGATCGCCCTCGGCCCAAAACGCGCGCCAGGGCGATACTGCGTGCCCATGTCGTAGGGCACGCCCAGCACGGCGACATCGGCGTCGATGTTGTCCCAGTCGAGCACCGGCGGACGCTTGCCGAAGGTGCAGTGCCCTACGAAAGGCAGGTCGAGACGCCCCTTCTCGTACGCGTTCATTCCGCTCCCCGTTCGCTCCCACAGCATGAAAGCAGCTTTCTCGCTGGCGAAAAAGGCAGAATATAGCATGTTTGTATCTGGAAAACGGATGTAAGTCATGCACCGCCTGCTCGACGTCGACCTGCGCCTGCTGCAGATCTTCCGCGCCATCGTGGATGCCCAGGGACTTGCCGGTGCCCAAGTGGTGCTCGGCCTCAGCCAGTCGCGCGTCTCGGCAAGCCTTGCCGAGCTCGAGCGCCGTCTCGGGCTGCGGCTCTGTCGCCGCGGCCGCTCGGGGTTCGCGCTGACCAAGCAGGGTGCGGCGATCTATGACGCGTCGTTGGAGCTGTTCGTAGCCGTGGACCGCTTCTGCAACAGTGCGGGCGCGGTCGAGGCCGATGTGAGGCGCATCCTACGCGTCGGCAGCGCGGATGCGGTCGCCACCTGCCCCGACCTGCCACTGGCCAAGGTGTTTCGCGACTTCAGGCGCAGCCTGCCGCAGGTGGCGATCGATTTCAGCACTGCGGGGCCGGAGGATCTCGAGCGGGCGCTCGCCGATGGCCGCCGTGATCTGGTAATTCTGCCCAGCCTCACCGAGCGCGCCGAATTCGCCTACACGCCGATCCATTCCGAGCGCCAGTCGCTGTACTGCGCCGCCGGCCATCCGCTCGCGCAGCTGGCGCAGGACGACGTCACTCCCGAGCGGCTGGCGGAGCACCCGTTCGTCGCCCGAGGCTATCTTCACAGCCATGACCTCCGGCGCATCGGCCACCGCCATGCAGAAGCGACCGTCGAGACGATGGAGGCGCAGCTCGTCCTGATCCTGAGCGGGGCCTTCATCGGCTATCTGCCCGCGCACTACGCCAGCCAGTGGGTGGAAGAAGGCGGGCTCGCGGTCCTTTCGGATGCGCGCTTCAGCTACGATTCCTCCTTCTTCGCCATCAGCCTGGCGGCAGGCACCATGAACCCGCTGGTGCGCCGCTTCCTGGGCCTGCTGGTGGCGCACTGTCGCGAGGCTGGCGGGCAGAGGGGATGATACGGCTCAGGGTCCGTCACGTCCGGCGAAGGGGATGATCACCGCCTCGCCATGGCGGACATTGCGCCGGGCAATCAGATGCTCGGCGAAATGACGCACCTCACCGGTCGTGCCCTTGAGCACCGACACCTCGAGGCAGGTGTCGTGATCGAGATGCACGTGCAGCGCGGATACGGCCAGATCATGGTGATCGTGGTGGGCCGAGGTCAGCCTTTGCGATAGCTCCCGCGCGTTGTGGTCGTAGGTGTAGACGATGGCCGCCACACAGGGCGTGGACGGGTCCTCCTCGGCTCTTGCCTGCTGGAGGCCGGCGCGCGCCATGTCACGGATCGCCTCCGAGCGCGTGGTGTATCCCCGCACGACCATGAGCCGATCGAGTTCCTCCATCAGGTCGTCATCGAGAGTGACGGTCACGCGCTGCATATCGGTCCTGCCTCTGACGTTCGTTCTTCCGGCACCCGAAGGCCTCCCGCGAGCATACCGCGACAGGCTTGCGCAGGCCACCGGGCCAGATGTATGCAATATGCGACGAATCTGCATACTCGATGGGGCGACCGATGATCCATCTTCCCGTCGCTGCCTTGGCGCTGATTCTCGGTGCCGAGAGCGCCATTGCAGAGCCGAAGCGGGAGCTGGTGCTGGCGGTGGGCGGCGAGCCGGACACGGGCTTCGATCCGGTGATGGGATGGGGGAGCTATGGCACCCCGCTGTTCCAGTCCACGCTGCTCACCCGCAATGCCGATCTCGCGACGACGCCCGATCTCGCCACAGACTGGACGCTCTCCGAGGACAGGACCGTCTGGACGATCCGGTTGCGCGACGATGCGCTTTTCTCCGATGGCACACCGCTGACGGCCGCGGACGTCGCTTTCACCTTCAATACCGCGAAGGCGGTCGCGAGCGAGGTGGACCTCTCGGTGCTGGAGATCGCCGAGGCCGTCGATAACCTGACCGTGCGGCTCGTGCTGTCAAAGCCTTGGATCACCTTCACGGAGACCTTCTACACGCTTGGAATCGTTCCTGCCCATGCCTACGGGCCCGACTACGGCCGCGCGCCGGTCGGCTCGGGTCCCTACCGGCTCGTCTCCTGGACCGAGGGCGAGCAACTCATCGTGGCACGCAACGAGACCCATCACCTGGCGGCCCCCGCGTTTGAGCAGATCACCTTCCTCTTCACCGGCCCCGACACGGGGCTTGCGGCCGCGAACGCGGGCGTCGCCGATCTGGTGGCGGTGCCGGCACAGTTGGCCGATGCCCTGCCCGCGGGCTTCCGTGCGCTGCCGGTCCGCACGGTCGACAACCGCGGCCTGAGCCTGCCCTTCCCCGCACGCCACGAGGTGGATGGTCGCCCGATCGGCAATGCGGTGACCTCGGATCCCGCCATCCGCCGCGCGATCAACCTCGGGCTCGACCGGGATCTGATCGTCGAGGTGGCGCTGCACGGGCATGGGACGCCGGCTTTCGGGCCGGTGGACGGACTGCCCTGGGACGGCGCGAACGAGCGGATCGAGTTCGACCTCGATGCTGCGAGGGCGGCTCTCGACGCGGCGGGATGGGTGCCCGGAAGCGACGGCATCAGGGTCAGGGAGGGCGTGCGCGCCGCCTTTCCGATCAACTACCCCGCCAGCGACGCAACGCGTCAGGCGCTGGCGGAGACGGTGGCGGCGCTGCTCGAGCCGCTTGGCATCGACGCCACCCCGCGCGGCGGCAGCTGGGATGCGATCGGGCGGGTGATGCAGTCCGAGCCGGTCGTGTTCGGCTTCGGCAGCCATTCGCCATTCCAGCTTTTCAGCCTTTATTCCGAGGGGCTTGGCGGCGTCGGTTACATGAACCCGACCTATTATGCCAACCCGGAGGTCGAGGCGCTGTTCGCCGCGGCGCAGGGTGCAGGGAGCCTAGAGGAATCCCTGCCCTTGTGGTCGGAAGCGGCGGAGCACTACGGCAACCACGGCGACAATGCCTGGGCCTGGCTGGTCAACCTCGACCATGTCTATCTGGCGAACGAATGCCTCGACCTCGGCCCGCTCCAGATCGAGCCGCATGGGCATGGCTGGCCGATCACCGCCTCCATCGCGAACTGGCGCTGGACCTGCGAATGACGCCCGGCGAGCCAGGCGTTAACGCCGATCCGCCGGATATGGAACGCATACAGAAAGCGTATGGAAAGCGTATGGCGAGCATTGCGGTCGAGATTGAGTCGTTAACGCCACCGGAGATGCGGCTGCGATGATCCGCGCGGCGGGGCTGCGCCTGCTGCGGCTGGCGGGGGTGCTGGTCTTCGTGGCGCTCGCGGTCTTCATGCTGATGAAAGTCTCGCCGATCGATCCGGTCGATGCCTACCTCGGTCCGGCCATCGCGCGCGTCGGCCCCGAGCAGAAGGCGCAGATCGCGGCCGCCTGGGGCCTCGACCGCCCGGCACCCGAGCAGTTTGCGCGCTGGCTCGGCAACATCCTTCAGGGCGATATGGGGCGCAGCACCGCCTATAACGCACCGGTGGCGCAGGTGCTGTCCGACCGGATCGGGGCATCGTTCCTGCTGGCCGGTCTCGCCTGGGTGCTGTCGGGTGCCATCGGGTTCGGCCTCGGCGTGATCGCGGCCGCGCGCGAGGGGACCTGGGTTGACCGGGGCATCCGCAGCTACTGCTACCTGCTCGCGGCCACGCCGACCTTCTGGCTCGGGATGCTGATGCTGATGGTCTTCTCGGTCGGGCTCGGCTGGACGCCGATCTGCTGTGCGGGACCAGTGGGCGTGCCGCCCGATCAGGTCACGCTCGGCCAGCGGCTGGTGCATCTGGCGCTGCCGCTCGCGGCGCTGACGCTGTTCGGGGTGGCGCAGATCGCGCTGCACACGCGGGTGAAGCTGGTCGAGGTGCTGGGTTCGGACTTCGCGACCTTCGCCCGGGCGCAGGGGGCGAGCCGCTGGGATGTGGTGATGCGCCATGGGCTCCGGAACACCGCCCTGCCCGCGGTCACCGTGCTCTTTGCCTCGATGGGCGAGATCATCGGGGGGGCGATCCTGGCCGAGCAGGTGTTCGCCTGGCCGGGGCTCGGGCGGGCGACGGTCGAGGCCGGGATGCGGGGCGACGTGCCTCTGCTCCTCGCCATCGCCCTGCTCACAACGCTCGTCGTCTCGACCGGCAACATGATCGCCGACCTGCTCTACCGCGTGGTCGATCCCCGCCTGCGGCCGGCCGCATGATCGCCGTGGTCGCCACCGGGCGCGGGCGCGCGCTGATCGGAGCCGGTGTCGCGGGCGCGCTGATCCTTGGCGTCGTGCTCGGCTCGGCTCTGCTGGGCGAGGCGGGGATCCGGCCGGACTTCACCGCGCGCAACCTGCCGCCGTCGATCGCGCATCCGTTCGGGACGGACATGATGGGCCGCGACATGGCGGCGCGAACGCTGCACGGGCTGGCGCTGAGCCTGCGGGTGGGCCTGATCGCGGCCGGCCTCTCGGTCGCTATCGCGCTGGCGATCGCCATGGTCTCGGGCATGGGGCGCGCCGCCGATGCCGCCGCCGGGTTCCTCACGGACGCGACGCTGGGGATGCCGCATCTGATGCTGCTGATCCTCATCAGCTTCGCGCTGGGCGGGGGAACGGGGGCGGTGATCATCGCCGTGGCCGTGTCGCACTGGCCGCGGCTGGCGCGGGTGCTGCGCGCCGAGCTGATGCAGATCCGCGCCGCGCCCTATGTCGAGGCGTCGCGCAGCTTCGGCCGGCCGACCGGCTTCATCCTGTGGCACCACATCCTGCCGCATCTGGGACCGCAGATGGTGGTCGGCTTCCTGCTGATGTTCCCCCACGCCATCCTGCACGAGGCGGGCCTGACCTTCCTCGGCTTCGGCCTGGAGCCTTCTCGTCCTGCGATCGGGGTGATGGTGTCCGAGGCAATGCGCCACATCAGCGCCGGGCGCTGGTGGCTGGGGTTGTTCCCCGGACTGGCGCTGGTGACCCTCGTGCTGTCGTTCGACGCGGTGGCAAGCAACCTGCGCCGACTGGCGGACCCGCGGGAGGCGCGCGGCTGATGCTGGAGGTCGCGGGGCTTTCGATCGGCTTCCGCCGGTATCGGGGCTGGCTCAGGCAGGAGGAGGTGCTGCGGGTCGAGGGTGTCGGCTTTACGGTGGCGGCCGGCGAGGTGGTGGCGCTGGCGGGCGAGAGCGGTGCGGGGAAGAGCCTGATCGCCCATGCGATCCTTGGACTGCTTGCCCGCAACGCCGTCCTGCGTGGCAAGATCATATTCGACGGACAACCGCTTGATGAAGCGACGCTTCCCGCCCTGCGCGGCCGAACGATCGCTCTGCTGCCGCAGCAGATCAGCCACCTCGACCCGCTGGCGCGAGCGGGGTCGCAGATCGGCTGGGCCGCGCGCCGTGCCGGCGCGCCGGCCCGGGTCGCCGAGCGGCTGGCGGAGGTCGCCCTGCCGGGTGTGTCGGCCCGGCTCTATCCGCACCAGCTATCGGGCGGGATGGCCCGGCGGGTGATGCTCGCGGCCGCCCATGCCGGCGCGCCGCGCCTGCTGGTCGCCGACGAGCCGACGGCGGGCCTCGATGCGGTCAACCGCGACGCGCTGCTGGCCCGGCTGCGCGGCCATGCCGATGCCGGGGGGGCGGTGCTGCTCATCACCCACGACCTGGTCGCCGCACTACCCGATGCCGATCGGGTGGTCATCCTCTGCGAAGGGCGCATGCGGGGGGTCGAGCGGGCGGGCGATTTCGCCGGATCCGGCGCGGCGCTGGGATCGGCCGAGGCCCGGGCCCTCTGGCGCGCGCTGCCCGAGAACGGGTTTCACGCCGATGCTTGAGGCGCGCGCCATCATTGCGGCCCACGGAGCGCGGCAGCTGTTTCCCCCGCTTTCGCTCGCGCTGGCGCCGGGCAGCGTCGCCGGCCTCTGCGGGCCGTCGGGCTGCGGCAAGACCACCTTCGCCCGGGTGCTCGCGGGGCTGCATGCGCCCGCTTCCGGGACGGTCTCGCTTGGCGGCGGCGCGCTCGGCCCTCTCCAGCCGCGCCCGGTGCAGTATCTGCACCAGTCGCCGCTTGCCGCGATGAACCCGCGCTGGCGGATGGCGAAGGTGATCTCCGAGCCCGGGCCGGTCGACCTGGCGCTCGCCGGGCGCCTCGGCGTCGATCCGGAGTGGGGCGAGCGGTATCCGCACGAACTCTCGGGGGGGCAGTTGCAGCGCGCGTCGATCCTGCGCGCGCTGACCGCCTGCCCGCGCTATCTGGTCGCCGACGAGATCACGGCGTCGCTGGACAGCGTCGCGCAGGTGCGCATCTGGACCGCGCTGCGGGCGATCGCGGCCGAGCGCGGCATCGGGATCCTCGCCATCAGCCACGACCGCGCCCTGCTTGCGCAGATCTGCGGCGATATCAGGGAGATGCCGGCGCAGGCTGGCGCATAGCATCAGGACTGGAACAGCCGGCTGTACTGGGTCTCGTGCCAGGCGCTCGCGATCGCCAGCGCCGGCGCGACATTGCCGACCTCGTCGTCCTTGAGCGTCTGCGCGCGTTGCGCGGCCGCTTCGACCGCCGGCACCGCCGCGATCAGGATGCGCTGCGCAGAGGTCTGGCCGAGCGGCACCAGCCGGGTGGCGGCCATCACCTGCGCCTCGGCATAGCTCCACAGGAACCCGGTGAGCGTCTGGGCCGGGGCGACGCGCCAGTGATGCGCCGCGAGGGCGAAGGCGGCCGGATAGGTGAGATCGTGCCCCTGCCATGGACGCGCGACCTCGACGTCGAGCGACGCGAGGAGCCGCAGCAACGCCGCTCCCAGCCGCCGGTCCTCGCTCTGGAACTCCCGGCTCTCGCGTGCCGCCGAGAGCCAGGCGTCGAGCTCGTCGAAGCGCGCATGGTCGCCGGCTTCCAGGACCAGAGCCATCCGCCAGAGGAGCGCGCCGTCGAGCGCGGCGACATTCGAGCCCAGCGTGCCGAGGATCCAGTCCTGTGCCCCGGCCTCGTCCGCGACCCAGCCGGCGGCCACAGCCGCCTCGAGCCCGCGGGAATAGGAGAAGGCGCCGATCGGCAGCCCCTGACTGACAAGGCGCAGAAGGTGCAGGGGCAGTGCGCCCGCCGCGTCCGTCGGGACGGGTCTGTCCTGGGGCATGGGTGTGGGCCTAGCTGACGGCGAGCGCGGGATGGTCTTCCGCAAGCCCGCCGGTCTGGGCGAGGAAATCGACGACGGTCTCGATGCCCTTCGACCGCGACAGGTCGGTAAACACGAAGGGCCGGTTCCCGCGCATACGCGCCGCATCGGCCTCCATCACCCCGAGATCGACGTTCACATAGGGCGCGAGGTCGCTCTTGTTGATAACGAGCAGGTCCGAACGGGTGATGCCGGGGCCGCCCTTGCGCGGGATCTCCTCGCCCTGACAGACGGAGATGACGTAGATCGAGAGATCGGCGAGATCGGGTGAGAACGTTGCCGCCAGATTGTCGCCGCCCGACTCGATGAAGACGACGTCGAGATCGGGAAAGCGGCGGTTCATCTCGGCGATAGCCTGGAGGTTGATCGAGGCGTCCTCGCGGATTGCCGTGTGCGGGCAGCCGCCGGTCTCGACGCCCATGATCCGGTCCTCGGAGAGCGCCTGCTTGCGGGCGAGGATCAGCGCGTCCTCGCGGGTGTAGATGTCGTTGGTGATGACCGCGATGGAGAAGCGATCGCGCAGGGCGAGGCAGAGCTTCTCGGTCAGCGTGGTCTTGCCCGAGCCGACCGGTCCGCCGATGCCGACCCGAAGAGGTCCGTTCTGCCGTGCCATTGTTCTGATCCCGATTGTGGAGGACGTCCCGCGTCAGTCGTGCGCGTGGCCGTGAGAGTGGTCGTGCGAATGGCCGTGCCCGTGATCGTGATCATGGTGGTGGCCATGGCCGTGATCGTGCCCGTGCCCGTGAGCGTGTCCATGACCCGAATAGGCGCCGCGGACCGGCGCGAAGGGCTGGGTCACGTCGCGGACCTCGGCGCCGAGCCCCTCGAGCATCGACTTGATGACATGATCGCGCAGGATGAGGATGCGGTCGGCGGAAATGGCTGCCGGCAGATGCCGGTTGCCGATGTGCCAGGCGAGTTCGAGGAGATGAATGCCGTCGCGCGCGCGCACTTCATGGAGATCCTCGTCGGCGGGTTCAACCGCCACCACGCCCCCGTCCTCCAGCAGGAGTTCGTCGCCGGCGCCGAGTACCACCGGCTCGGGCAGATCGACGAGCACCGTTCTTCCATCGGCCAGAGTGATCGCCTTGCGGCGGAGGTGACGTTCGTCGTGCGCCAGGACGACGGTCACGCGGGACGCTCCCGGCGCATCGGGCCTTCCATCGGTCGCGTACCTGACCGCGGTTGCACGTAGCATCGCTGCTTCCCCCTGCTGCTTTTCCCCTTGCCGGAGCCGGATCCGACCTCGGGCCATCCGTGCCCCGCGCAGCCCGGGCGGTGGCGTCCGCATAGGAATGGGGAGCTTCGCCCTGCGGGTCAACCCTCGTCGGAACGCCCCGCGTTTATTATTGCCACGATTGAACTCACTTGCTATCCATCGGCCAGTTAACGGAAGAAAAACCTGCGTAATGAAGGAGATTCAATTGTCTCCTGAATTCGGCGCAAAAAGGGTCAGGGGGCGCAGTGCTGGTCGGAGAAGTCGGGGTGACCTTGCCCGCCGCCGGTGGACGCCCGACCGCCGAAAGCGGGCGGTGGCTAGCCGAGCTCGAGCTCTGGTTCGGCGTGCAGGCCGGCAAGACCCGACTGCTGCGCCGGCGCCATGTCGGGCCGCTGATGGTCCAGCGCCCGTTCCACCCGGAAGCCGACGGCACTGCCCATGTCTATGTGCTGCACCCCCCCGGCGGCGTCGCCGGCGGCGATTGCCTCACGGTCACCTGCCATGTCGCCCCGGGCGCGCGCGCGCTGCTGACCGCCCCCGGCGCCACCAAGTTCTACCGCAGCGCCGGGCGCCGGGCCGAGTCCCGAACCGTCATCGAGCTGGGCGAGGGCGCGGTCTGCGAGTACCTGCCGCAGGAGACGATCGTCTTCGACGGCGCCACGGCGGCGATCGAGTCCCGCGTCGAACTCGCTCCCGATGCGACCTATGTGGGATGGGAGTTCCTCAGCCTCGGGCGACCTGCGGCCGCCGAGGCCTTTGCCTCGGGCGCCGTCTCCCAGCGCATCGAGATCATCCGCGACGGCCGCCCGGTCTGGATCGAGCGGTTCGCCCTCGATGGCGGCTCCCCGCTGATGGACGCGACCTTCGCCTTTGCGGGCCGCCCGATTGCCGGCACGATGATATGCGTCGGACCGATGGTCGAGAACATCGCCGAGCGCATCCGCGCCGTCGTCGGCCAGCCGCGGGGACACGACCTGTTCTCCGTCAGCCAGCTCGATCAGGCGATCGTGTGCCGCTATCTCGGCGCCAGTATGGCAGAGGGAAAATCGCTCTTCCAGCGAGCTTGGAAGGTTCTACGCGAACTGGCGCTGCGCAAGCCCGCCGTCGCCCCGCGCATTTGGTCAACCTGAGGACGGTGAGGACAAGCCGATGGAGCTTCTACCCCGCGAAAAAGACAAGCTGCTGCTGTTCACGGCCGCACTGGTGGCGGAACGTCGCAAGGCGCGCGGCGTGAAGCTGAACTACCCCGAGGTCGTAGCCTACATCTCGGCCGCGCTGGTCGAGGGGGCGCGCGACGGCAAGTCGGTCGCCGAGCTCATGTCCTGGGGCGCGACGCTGCTGACCCGCGACGACGTGATGGAGGGGGTGCCCGAGATGATCCCCGACATCCAGGTCGAGGCGACCTTTCCCGACGGCACCAAGCTCGTCACCGTCCACAACCCCATTCCGTGAGGCGCGGCCATGATCCCCGGTGAGTACTTCATCGAAGACGGCGAGATCGAGATCAACGCCGGCCGCGAGACGGTCGAGATCGAGGTCGAGAACTCGGGCGACCGGCCGATCCAGATCGGCTCGCACTATCATTTCTACGAGACCAACGAAGCGCTGGTCTTCGATCGCGAAAAGACGCGCGGCTTCCGGCTGAACATCCCCGCCGGCACGGCGGTGCGGATCGAGCCGGGCCAGAACCGCATGGTGGAGCTCGTGGCGCTGGACGGCGCGCGCGAGGTCTACGGGTTCAACGGCAAGATCATGGGCAAGCTCTAGGGGGCGAATATGGCGACGATCTCACGCTACAACTATTCCTACCTCTACGGGCCGACGGCCGGTGACCGCATCCGCCTCGCCGATACCGAACTCGTCATCGAGATCGAGAAGGATCACACGATCTACGGCGAGGAAGTGACCTTCGGCGGCGGCAAGGTGATCCGCGACGGCATGGGCCAGGGCCAGCGCGTCTCGGCCGAAACCGCCGACGTGGTCATCACCAACGCGATCATCCTCGACCACTGGGGCATCGTGAAGGCCGATGTCGGCATCAAGGACGGCCGCATCAGCGCCATCGGCAAGGCGGGCAACCCGGACATCCAGCCGGGCGTGACCATCAACATCGGCCCGGGCACCGATGTCATCGCCGGCGAGGGCTGCATCCTCACCCCCGGCGCCATCGACACCCATATCCACTTCATCGCGCCCCAACAGGCCGAGGAGGCGCTGGCGAGCGGCACCACCACGCTGGTCGGCGGCGGCGCCGGCCCCACGGTCGGCACGCTGGCGACCACGGTCACGGCCGGCCCCTGGGCCATGCACCGGATGCTGGAGGCAGCCGAGGGCCTGCCGATCAACATCGGCTTTCTCGGCAAGGGCAACGCCAGCCTGCCCGAGGGCCTGCGCGAGCAGATCCGCGCCGGCGCGGTGGGGCTCAAGCTGCACGAGGACTGGGGCACCACGCCCGCGGCGATCGACATGTGCCTGACCGTCGCGGACGAGATGGACATCCAGGTCGCGCTGCACACGGACACGCTCAACGAGAGCGGCTTCGTGCGCAATTCCTTCGCCGCGATGAAGGGCCGGACGATCCACAGCTTCCACACCGAGGGTGCGGGCGGCGGGCATGCCCCGGACATCATCACCGCGGCGGGCGAGGAGAACATCCTGCCCTCGTCCACCAACCCGACGCGGCCCTATACGGTAAACACGATCGACGAGCATCTCGACATGCTCATGGTCTGCCACCACCTCAGCCCGTCGATCCCCGAGGACGTGGCCTTCGCCGAGAGCCGCATCCGCAAGGAGACGATCGCCGCCGAGGACATCCTGCACGACCTCGGCGTCTTCTCGATGATGTCCTCGGACAGCCAGGCCATGGGGCGCATCGGCGAGACGACGCTGCGCTGCTGGCAGACCGCGCACAAGATGAAGGTCCAGCGCGGGGCCCTGCCCGAGGACAGCGACCGCAACGACAACTACCGCGTGAAGCGGTATGTGGCGAAGTACACGATCAACCCGGCGATCACCCATGGCTTCGCCCATGAGATCGGCTCGATCGCGGTCGGCAAGCGCGCGGATCTGGTGCTGTGGAAGCCCGCCTTCTTCGGGGTGAAGCCGAAACTCGTGATCGTCGGCGGCATGATCGCCATGGCGCCGATGGGCGATCCGAACGCCTCGATCTCCACCCCGCAGCCGGTGCATTACCGGCCGATGTACGGCGTCTTCGGCCGTGCGCTCGGCTCGACCGGCGTGACCTTCGTGTCGCAGGCGGCGCTCGACGACGGGATCGGCGACAAGCTCAAGCTGTCGAAGACGCTGGCGGCGGTGCGCGGCATGCGCACCATCCGCAAGAAGGACATGATCCACAACGGCCTGACGCCGAAGCTCGAGGTCGATCCGCAGAACTACCAGGTGCGTGTCGACGGCGAGATCATCACCTGCGAACCCGCCGACGTGCTGCCCATGGCGCAGCGGTACTTCCTGTTCTGAGCGATCGTGCCGGCGGGCCCATGCCTGCCGGCACACCCCAGCGATAGCAATCGGAGGAAGCCCGGACATGGGCGCGACGGAGCTTCGGGCCAACCCGGCCTTTGCCTTCGGGGACCAGGTGCTGCGCGGTGTCGGGCAGGTGGTCTTCCAGAACAATCCCCTGTCGGGCGCGATCATCCTCGCAGCCCTGCTCTACAATTCCTGGATCTATTTCGCGATCGCCCTGCTGGGAGGGATCGTCGGGACGCTGACGGCGCGGGTGCTTCAGGCGGACCGCGGCCTGATCGATGCCGGGCTCTTCGGCTTCAACGGCGTGCTCGTCGGCCTCGCGCTCATAGCCTTCACCAGCCCTGATTTCCGCACCGGCGCGGTGCCGTCGCTGCACATGCTGGTCTATATCCTCTTTGCCCAAGCGATGACCTCGATCGTCTTCTCGACGCTCGGCACGCTGCTCGCCCCCTACCGCGTCGCCGCGCTGACCATGCCCTTCGTGCTGGTGGGCTGGCTCTTCCTCTTCGCGGTGCTGAAATTCGCGAACATCGACGCTGGCCCCCTGACCAAGCCGATCTCGCCCGACGAATACGCGCCGGTGACGGACTACGTCCTGCCCACATGGTACATGGGGATCGGCAACGCGATCGGGCAGATCTTCTTCCAGGACAACTGGATCAGCGGCTATCTGATCGTGATCGGCATCGCGGTGAATTCGCGCATCTCTGCCGGCATGGCGCTCCTCGGCGCGGCCGGCGCGGCCCTGACGGCAGTGATCTTCGGCGGACCCGAAGGCGCGATCCGCGACGGGCTCTTCGGCTACAACGCCGCACTGACCGCGATCGCGCTTGGCGGATTCTTTCTGGTGCTGACGCCGGCGAGCCTTCTCTATACGCTCTTCGGAATCGTGGTGACCACCTGGCTCTGGGCCTCGGTCGCCATCTTCCTCGCGCCGATCGGAATGCCGGTGCTGACCTCGACCTTCGTCATCGTGACCTGGCTGATGCTGATCGGAGCCCCCGGCTTCCGGGCGCTGGTGCCAGTCGCGCCTGCCGATGCGACGACGCCCGAGGACAATCGGGCACGCCACCTGAACGAACACGCCTGAAACCGGAGACACCACTTTGGGACTGCTAGGAATTCTCGTCGCGCTCGCGCTCCTGATGTGGCTGGCCTATCGCGGCTGGAGCGTGCTGATCGTAGCGCCCATCGCCGGCCTCATCGCAGCCATCCTCTCCGGCGAGCCGATCCTTGCCCACTGGACCCAGACCTTCATGCCGGGCGCCGCCGGCTTCGTCGCCTCGTGGTTCCCGATCTTCCTCCTCGGCGGGCTCTTCGGCAAGCTGATGGACGACAGCGGCTCGATCGCCTCCATCGCCAATTACCTGACCGAGAGGCTCGGCACCGAGCGCACGATCCTCGCCGTCGTGCTCGCCTCGGCGGTGGTGACCTACGGCGGCGTCAGCGTCTTCGTCGCCTTCTTCGTGCTGGTGCCGATGGCGAACCGCATGTTCCAGGCCGCCGACATCCCTCGCCGGCTGATGCCCGCGACCATCGGCCTCGGCGCCTTCACCTTCACCATGTCGGCCATGCCGGGCACGCCCTCGATCAACAACGCGATCCCGATGCCGTTCTTCGGGACCACCACCTTTGCCGCGCCGGGCCTCGGCCTTATTGCCTCGGCCATCACGCTGGCCTTCGGCCTGTGGTATCTCAACCGGGCCGAGGCGAAGGCCCGCGCGGCCGGCGAGGGGTTCGGGGCACTGCCCGATACGCCGGTTGAGATCGACGAAAAGTTGCGCGAGCAGGCCACCGCGGCCGGCACGTTCGACCCCGCCGAATTCGAGCACGGTCAGCGCGCGCCGAACCTGCCGCCGATCTTCATCGCGGCGCTTCCGCTCGTCGTCGTCATCGTGGTCAACTTCCTGATGTCGCTCGTCATCCTGCCGCGGATGGACTGGGCGTTCCTCGCCGAGCCGCAATGGGGGCCGACGAGCCTCTATGCCGTGGGTGGCGTCTGGTCGGTAATCCTCGCGCTCACCGCCGCAAACATCGCGGTGATTGCGGGCAACCTCACCCGCCTGCCCTCGCTGCGCGAGAGCCTCGACGCGGGCGCCAATTCCGCCGTTCTCCCCATGCTCACCATCTCGAGCCTCGTGGGCTTCGGCGCGATCGTGGCCTCCCTGCCCGCCTTTACCGCGGTGCGCGACGCGGTGCTCGGCATCCCCGGCGGGCCGCTGATCTCGCTCACCGTGTCAATGAACATGCTGGCCGCGCTCACCGGCACCGCCTCGGGCGGCATGGCGATCGCGCTCGATGCGCTCGGCGAGCATTTCCTCACGCTCGCCCATACCTACGGCATCGACCCCGGCCTCATGCACCGGGTAACCACGATCAGCGCCGGCACGCTCGATGCGCTGCCGCACAACGGCACGGTGCTCCTGCTGCTGCAGATCAGCAAGCTGACGCATTCGGACAGCTACAAGGACATGTTCATGACGGTGATCGTCGGCGTGATCATCTCGCTGATCGCCGTTCTGGTGCTCGGAAGCGTGATCGGCTCGTTCTGAGCCCCACCCCCTGACCAGGCTGCGCCGGCGAACAGGCGCAGCCCCTTCTGACCGGATCGAGCAGCGCCGCGACCTGCATCGACGGCCACCATCGATGATCTGATCCCGGCCTTCTGCTCGGCATCGCCGTCCATACGCCTCCGGTATCCCGGCTCATCCGTCAGCGGGTGCCTCCCCGCCGCCGCTTTTGCTTGCCTGCGCGCGCAAGCGGGATAGACTGGTATGATATCTTGGAGGAAACGTGCGCCGCCAGAAGCTCTCCGAAGAAGTCCGCCGGCAGATCCTCGACATGATCCGCAGCGGCGCGGCCGCCCCTGGCGACCCCTTGCCTTCCGAGCGTGAGCTCATGGAGCAGCTGGGTGTGGGCCGGCCTGCGATCCGCGAGGCGATGCAGTCGCTGGAGACCATCGGACTGATCGAAATCCGCCATGGCGGGCGGGCTCGGGTCAGCGAGCCGTCGATCGGCCGCATGGTCGATCAGATCGGCGAGACGATGAAGCACCTCCTGGCGAACTCCCCGGCCTCGCTGGAAAATCTCAAGGAGGCCCGCGCCACCTTCGAGCGCGAACTTGCCCGCATCGCCGCGCGCAAGCGATCCGCGGCGGATATCGAGCGGCTGACGGAAATACTGACGGAGCAATCGCTTGCTCTGTCCGATCTTCCTCGTTTCCGCATGCTGGACGGCCATTTCCATCGCGAGATCGCGACCATCAGCGGCAATCCGATCTTCAGCGCGCTGATCGATGCGCTGTTTCGCTGGCTGACGGATTTCCACGCCGATCTGGTCGCGGTGCCAGGCCTCGAGCAGCTGACGCTGGACGAGCACGGGGTGATTCTCGCCGCGATCGCCCGCGGCGATGCCGAGGACGCCGGCGTGGCAATGGGGGATCACCTGATGCGGGCGAACGATCTCTATCGCCGCTCCAATCTGACACGGGTCTGATTACGGCGCCGTACGCCGTGGACGGATTTCCGGCGGCCATTGCCTCTGCGGCCCAACTGGTATAATGAGTCGGGAAAATCGGGGGGAGGACAGCGTTTGACGTTCCGAGGCGTCCTGATCGGCTGCGGCTTCTTCGCCCGCAACCACATGCACGGCTGGTCCGACGCCGAAGGCGCTGAAATCGTCGCCGTCTGCGACCTCGACCCGGTAAGGGCCCAGGCCTTCGCCGCCGAGTTCGGCGTAGCGCGGTCCTACACCGATGCGGCCGCCATGCTTGCCGACATACGCCCCGATTTCGTCGACATAGCGACGACCGTCGAGACCCATCGTCCGCTGGTAGAGCTTGCCCTTGCCCATGGCGCGCTGACCATCTGCCAGAAGCCCTTCGCCGCCACCTGGGCGGATGCGCTCGCCATGGTCGAGGCGGCGGATCGCGCCGGCAAGCCTCTGGTCGTCCACGAGAACTTTCGCTGGGAAAAACCCTTCCGCGTGCTGCGCGATGAGATCGACGCGGGCCACATCGGCATGCCGTTCTTCGCCCGCCTCTCGTTCCGGCATGCCTATGACGTCTATGCCAACCAGCCCTATCTCGCCGAGATCGAGGACTTCGGCCTGATGGACGTGGGCCTGCATCTCTTTGACGTCGCGCGCTTCCTGATGGGCGACGTGGCGAAGCTGAGCTGCATGACCCAGCGGCTGAACCCGATCGTGCGCGGCGAGGACGCCTTCACCGCGCTGCTGCGCCACGGCTCGGGCGCCGTCACCAGCGTCGAGTGCAGCTTCTTCTCCAAGGCGGTGCCCGACCCCTTCCCCGAGACCTTCGCCCGCATCGAAGGGCCCGAGGGCACGATCGAGCTGACGCACGGCGGGCTGATCCGGGTCCAGCGCGACGGACAGGTCCGCGAGATCGATGCCGATCCGCCGCCGCCCGCCTGGGCCACGCGCCCCTGGCACGTCGTGCAGGACTCGGTCGCAGCCTTCGAGGCGCATGTCGTCGACGTGCTGCGCGGCGTGGCCGAGCCGCAGCCGTCGGGGCGCCACAATCTCGAAACCCTGGCCATGACGCTCGCCGCCTACCGCGCGGCGGCACGCAACGAGGTGGTGGACCTTTCCGCCTTCATCGACGGAGGGTGCATCCGATGAGCCGCATAGAGGCCGACTACTGGATCGAGACCGCATGGCCGCTGGCCGAGGCAGCCGAGGCCATGGCCGGGGAGCAGTCCTCGGGCACGTTCCTGCCCGTGCCGGGCGAGACGCCCGAGCTGAAGGCGCGCTCGGCCGCCCAGGTGACCGCGATCGAGGACCTGGGGCCCGTCGCCGGCCCCTCGCTGCCGGGCGCGGGCCGGGCCGACCAGCCGCACCGGCAGGCGCGGGTGACCCTGTCCTGGCCGATCGGCAACATGGGGCCGTCGCTGCCGAACCTGATGGCGGCGATCGCGGGAAACCTGTTCGAGCTGAAGCAGTTCTCCGGCCTGCGCCTGCTCGACCTGCGGCTGCCCGAGGAATTCGCCGCGGCCAATCCCGGGCCCGCGTTCGGGATCGAGGGCACGCGGCGCCTCGCGGGCATCGAGGGGCGCCCGCTGATCGGCACGATCGTGAAGCCCTCGGTCGGGCTTGATGCGGCGGCCACGGCGGCGCTGGTGGCCGAACTGGCCGAGGCCGGGCTCGATTTCGTCAAGGATGACGAGTTGCAGGGCGACGGCCCCGCCTGCCCGTTCGAGGACCGCGCACGCGCGGTGATGGAGGTCGTCAACCGCGCCGCCGACCGCAGCGGACGGCGACTGATGTTCGCCTTCAACATCACCGGCGAGATCGACGAGATGCGCCGCCGGCACGATCTGGTGCTGGAGCTCGGCGGAACCTGCGTGATGGTCAACCTGACCGGCGTCGGCCTTTCGGGGCTGCTGGCGATCCGGCGTCATGCGGCGCTGCCGATCCACGCCCATCGCAATGGCTGGGGGGCGCTCTCGCGCGCGCCGGCGCTGGGGTTCGACTATGTGCCCTGGGCAAAGATCTGGCGGCTGGCGGGTGCGGACCACATGCATGTCAACGGGTTGCGCAATAAGTTCTGCGAGGGCGACGACAGCGTGATCCGCTCCGCCCGTGCCTGCCTCACCCCAATGTTCGCCTCCAAGCCCTGCACGGTGATGCCGGTCTTTTCCTCCGGTCAGTCAGCGGCGCAGGTCTGGGACACCTATGCCGCGCTCGGGTCGGCGGATCTGATCTATGCCGCCGGCGGCGGGATCATGGCCCATCCCGGCGGCCCGCGCGCCGGGGTAACCGCGCTGCGCGACGCCTGGGATGCGGCGCTGGCGGGCGAGAGCGCCACTGACCGTTCGGCGCGTTCGCCGGAGCTTGCCGCCGCCCTGGGCAAGTTCGCATGACGCTTCCGCCGCTTCCCTCGGGGCGCCCGGTTCTCGCCTGGTATGGCGACGACTTCACCGGCTCCGGCGCGGTGATGGAGGTGCTGACCTTCGCGGGGATCCCGGCGGTGCTCTTCCTCGAGCCGCCGACGCCCGAGATGCTGGCGCGCTTTCCGGGGGTGCGGGCCGTAGGCCTCGCGAGCGACGCACGCACGCGCAGCCCCGAGTGGATGCGTGCGGAACTGCCCGGTGCCTTCGCGCGGCTCCGCGCCCTCGGGGCGCCGATCCTGCACTACAAGATCTGCTCAACCCTCGACAGCGCGCCCGACGTGGGCTCGATCGGGGCGGCGGCCGAGATCGGGCTTGCCGCCGGCGAGGCGGCGCCCCTGGTGGTGGGGGCCCCCGCCATCGGGCGCTGGCAGGCCTTCGGCACCCTGTTCGCGCGAGCGTCGGACGGGATCCACCGGCTCGACCGGCACCCGACGATGTCGGTGCATCCGGTCACGCCGATGGACGAGGCGGACGTGACCCGGCACATCGCGAAACAGACGCGGCTCGGGCTCGGACTGGTCGACCTTGTCGATCTGAAGGCCGGCCGCGGGGCCGAGCGCTATGCGGCGGCGCAGGCGGCGGGTGCCGGAATCATCGCCATCGACGTGGTGGACGAGGAGACGCTGGCGGCGGCGGGACACCTCATCTGGCACACGCAGCCGGGCTTCGTCATCGGCTCGCAGGGGGTTGAATACGCACTGGTCGCGGCCTGGCGCGCGGCCGGCCTGCTTCCCTCGCCGCCGCCGCCACCTGCGCTTCCTGCGGTCGAGCGGGTCGCGGTGGTCTCGGGCTCCTGCTCGCCGATCACCGAAGGGCAGATCGCCCGCGCCGAGGCCTCGGGATTTCGTGTCGTCGCGATCGACCCGCGCGCGCCCGACTGGACGGCCGCGGGCGACGCGGCCCTGGCGGCGCTGGCCGAGGGCGTCTCGCCTGTCGTGGCAACGGCGCGGGGCAGCAGCGACCCCGGCGTCCGCGACGACGGCCGGATCGGTGCCGGGCTCGGGCGACTGCTGGAGCGGCTCCTGCGCGAGGCGGGGCTCACGCGGGCGGTCATCGCCGGCGGTGACACCTCGAGCCATGCGACGCAGGCGCTCGGGATCATCGCGCTGACCGCGCAGACGCCGGTCGCCCATGGCGCCGCGATCCTGCGCGGGCATCGCGCCGACGGCAGCTCGGTGGAGCTCGCACTCAAGGGCGGCCAGATGGGTCCGCCCGACTTCTTTGTCCGTATCAGGGACGGTCACGCAAGCGAGGGCGGCAGCGCCGCCCAATGAGGAGGAAGAAATGACCAAGATCGCGCTCCTGGGAGCCGGCGGAAAGATGGGGGTGCGGCTTGCCACGAACCTCCAGGGAAGCCGCTTCGACGTGGCCCATGTCGAGGTCGCCGAGGCCGGTCGCGCGCGCCTGAAGGCCGCGACCGGCATCGACTGCGTCGAGCAGGGACAGGCGCTGTCGCGCGCCGACGTCGTGGTCCTCGCCGTGCCCGACCGGGCGATCGGCGCGGTGACCCACCAGATCGTGCCGCTGCTCGACCCGGGCACAGCGGTCGTCGTGCTGGACGCGGCCGCGCCGCATGCGGGCGAAATGCTCGATCGGCCCGACATCACCTATTTCGTCACCCACCCCTGCCATCCGCCGCTCTTCAACGACGAGGTCACCGCCGAGGCGAAGAACGACTTCTTCGGCGGCGTGGCGGCCAAGCAGCACATCGTCTGCGCGCTGATGCAGGGGCCGGAGGAGCACTACGCCCTCTGCGAGGAGGTCGCGCGCGAGATCTACAAGCCGGTGATGCGCTCGCATCGCTGCACCGTCGAGCAGATCGCGATCCTCGAGCCCGCGCTCTCGGAGACGGTCGGCGCCACCATGGCACTGGCGCTGCGCGAGGCGGCCGACGAGGCGGTCCGCCGCGGCGTGCCGGAGCAGGCGGCGCACGACTTCCTGCTCGGACACCTGACGATCGAGCTCGCCATCGCCTTCGGCATCTTCCCGGAGGGCAAGTTCTCGGACGGCGCACTGCATGCCATCGCCGAAGCGAAGCCAGTGATCTTCAAGGAAGACTGGCTCGACCGCGTCTTCGCCCCCGAGGCGGTTCTCCAGTCCGTCAAGGATATCTGCAACGCCGAGGCGCCCAAGGGCTGACCCATCGCCGCGCTGCGTCCCCGCTCAGGGGGCGCAGTGACGACCGACAACGACAAGCAAGACAGCGGGAGACACCATGACCATTCGCATGCTCGCCACCACCGCGCTCTGTGCGGGCCTGGCACTCACCACGGCGCAGGCCGTCAGCGCGCAGACCATCATCCGTGCGGGACACGGCGCCCAGGCCGGCCATCCGACGCAGTTCGGCCTCGTCAAGCTCGCCGAACTCGTGCAGGAGCGCACCAACGGCGCCGTGGTGATCGAGGTCTATCCCGACCGCCAGCTCGGCGAGGAGCGCGAGATGGTCGAGGGCCTGCAGCTCGGCACCGTCGACATGGTCGTCACCTCGACCGGCCCGGTGGGCAGCTTCGTGCCCGAGTTCAGCGTGATCGACCTGCCGTTCCTGTTCGAGAGCTCCGAGCACGCCTATGCAGTCTTCGATGGCGAGATCGGCCAGGACCTTCTGGCGCAGTTCGACGATGCCGGAATCGTCGGCCTCGCGATCTGGGAGAACGGCTGGCGGCACCTGACGACCAACACCCCCGTCGAGACGCCGGCCGACCTGCAGGGCATGAAGCTGCGCACCATGCAGAACCCGGTCCACATGGCCGCCTTCGAGACCTTCGGCGCCTCGCCGATCCCGATGGCCTGGGGCGAGGTTTTCACCAGCCTCAGCCAGGGCGTGATCGATGCGCAGGAGAACCCGATCACGGTCATCTACACCAACAACCTTTGGGAAGTGCAGAAGAGCGTGACCATGACCGGCCATGTCTATGGCCCGCATGTGGCGCTGTTCTCCAAGGTCGTCTGGGACGGGCTGCCCGAAGAGGCACGCGAGGCGATCATCGGGTCGATCGCGGAGGCGACGGCCTTCCAGCGCGAGACCAGCGCCCGGCTCGAAGCCGAGCAGATCGAACTGCTGAAGCAGAACGGCATGGAGATCGCCGAGGTTGACCTTGCCCCGTTCCGCGAGGCCGCCGGCACCGTCTATTCCCGGTTCGAGGCCGACTTCGATCCCGCGCTGATCGAGCGCATCCGCGCCGCGGCGAACTGATCCGGGCGGAGGGGAAGGATGGGCCGGGTTTTCGATCTCGCCTGCACCGTCTGGACCGGCGTGCAACGGTTTGCGGAGGCCGTGATCATCGTCCTTTCCCTCGTCATGGTCGCGAGCCTCGCCGTCCAGGTCGTGGCGCGTTATGTCTTCAACGCGCCGCTGACCTGGTCCGAGGAACTGGCGCGCTACACCTTCATCTGGCTGTCCTTCCTCGGGGCATGGCTGGCCTGGTCCAAGCGCGAGCACCTCGGCATCGATCTTCTCGCCGAGGCCTCGCCACCCCGGGTCGCGTGGATCCTGCGCCGGATCGTCGAGATCGTCGTCCTGGTCTTTGCCATCTCGGCGATGGTGTTCGGGCGCCGGATACTCGAAGTCTCGATCAACCAGCCGTCGGCAGTGCTGCGGGTGCCGATGGCCTGGGTGTACCTGGCATTCTATGCGGGCTTCACGCTGATCGCCATTCAGACCGTCGTCGATCTCGTCGGGCCGCTGATCGGTCGCGGCGGGAGCGCTGAGCGATGATCTGGGTCCTGCTGCTCGGCTTCGTCGGCCTGATGGTGATCGGGGTGCCGGTGTCGTTCGCCCTTGCCGCCGCGTCGCTCGCCGCCATCTTCTGGGAAGGCATGCCGCTCGCGCTGGTCGCGCAGCGCATGGTCGCCTCGATCGACAGCTTCGTGTTGCTCGCCGTGCCTCTCTTCCTGCTGGCCGGCAGCCTCATGGCGCATTCCGGCATCGCCCGCGACATCGTGGCGCTGGCCGAAAAGCTCTTCGGCGGCGCCCGCGGGGGACTTGCCCATTCCAATATCGCCACCAGCGCCCTGATGAGCGGCATGACCGGCTCGGCGGTCGCCGACACCGCCTCGACCGGCGCGGCCCTCATCCACCCCATGGTCGAGCGCGGCTATTCGCCCGCCTTCTCGGCGGCGGTCACGGCAGTGTCCTCCACCATCGCCGTGGTGATGCCGCCCTCGGTGCCGATGATCATCTTCGCCGTCGTCACCGGCGTCTCGGTCAGCCAGCTCTTCGTGGCGGGCATTCTGCCCGGGCTGCTGATGGCCGGCGGGCTGATGACGGCGGTCTACCTGCGCCGCGGCCGCCTGCCCGCCGGCCAGCCGCGGCAGAAGGGCGAGCTCGGCGCCGCCTTCCTGCGCGCGATCGTGCCGCTGACGCTGCCGGTCGTCATCATCGGCTCGATCCGCTACGGCATCGCCACCCCCACCGAGGCGGCGGTCGTCGCGGTGATCTACGCCTTCCTCGTCGGGCGGTTCTGGTACGGCACCATCCAGCTGCGCGACATGCGCCCCATCATCCTGACGGCCGCGACGACGACCGGCGTGGTCATGCTGATGATCTCTGCCGCCTCGCTCTACGGCCTCATCCTGACCCGCGCGCAGATCCCGCAGGCGCTTGCCCAGGGAATCGGCGCACTGACCTCGAACACAACGATGGTGCTTCTGCTGATCACGCTCGTCTATCTGGCGATCGGCGCGATCCTCGATCTGGGCGCGAACATCATCATCATGGTCCCGGTCCTCTATCCGGCCACCCAGCTCCTCGGCATCGACCCGATCCATTTCGGCGTGATCACGGTCATGGCCCTTTCGCTGGGGCTCTTCACGCCGCCGGTCGGGGCCTGCCTCTTCGTCGCCGCCAGCATCGCTCGCACGCCGATCCTGTCGGTGGCGCGCGAGACGGTTCCTTTCCTGACCGCGCTCCTTCTCGTCATCATCGCCGTGATCGTGTTTCCGGCAATCGCAACCTGGCTGCCCGACATGATGAGGCGCTGAACGACCCGCGGCGCCGGCACCCGCCGGTGCTGCCAAGAACAGGCAGAGCGGGGCACCAAACCCGCCGTATCACTCCGGAGGAAGAAACATGACGACAACTAGACTATCTCTGGGCCTTGGCGCCGCCGCCGTCGCGCTGGCGGCCGCCATCACGACCCCCGCCCCGGTCCTCGCGCAGGACGCGCCGGTGATCGCGCTCTCGAATTCGTTCTACGGCAACACCTGGCGGCGCCAGATGGTCGATGCCTTCACCGAACAGGCCGAGGCCGCGAAGGCGGCCGGCCTGATCTCCGACTTCGTCGTGCTGAACGGCGACGGATCGGTCGCGCAGCAGAACAGCCAACTCGCCGAGCTGATCCTGCGCGGGGTGGATGCGATCGCGATCAACGCGGCGTCGGAGACAGCGCTCAACGACATCATCGACCGGGCCTGCGCTGCCGGGATAACGGTGGTGGCGTTCGACTCGCTGCTCTCGTCGGAATGCGCGTGGAAGCTCGGCTTCGACTTCACGAACTACAAGACCGAGCAGGCACAGGCGACGCTCGATCTCATCGGCGGCGCCGGCAACGTTCTCGTCGTGCGCGGGGTCTCCGGCTCGGCGCCGGACGCGCAGATGTACGCCGCCCAGAAGGCGGTACTCGACGCCAACCCGAACGTCACCATCGTCGCCGAGGTCATCGGCGAGGCCACCGCCTCGGTCGCGCAGCAGGCGATCGCCAACATCCTGCCGAGCCTGCCGCAGGTCGATGCCGTGCTCGCCCAGGGCGGAAGCGACGATTTCGGCATCGCCCGTGCCTTCGAGCAGTACGGCGGCCCCTATGCCGAAAAGATGCCGGTGATCGAGGGCGGCGGCAGCTCGGACTTCGTGATCTGGTGGAACGCACTGACCCAGGAGCAGCCCGACTACCGCACCACCTCGATGAACACGACGCCGGGCATCGGTGGCGCTGCCTTCTGGTACGCGCTCGACATCTCGCAGGGGGCAAACCCGCCGAAGCACATCAACATGCCGGTGGCGGTGGTGAATGCCGACAGCCTCGCCGAATTCGCCGAGGGTCTCGAGCCCGGGTTCATCATCAGCCCGAGCTACAGCCACGAATGGGTGACGGAGAACCTCACCAATGCGACCGGCGGCTGACCCGCGGTGACGCAGACAGCGGCCCCTGAGCTCGAGCCCGCCCGACCCATGCGGTCGGGCGGGACGCTTGTATCGCTCGAGGCGATCGACAAGACCTATGGCTCGACCCGTGCCAATCGCGAGGTCTCCTTCTCCATCCGGGCCGGCGAGGTCGTGGGTCTGATCGGTGCGAACGGTGCCGGCAAGAGCACCCTGATGCGCGTGCTGACCGGCATCACCGCGCCCGATGGCGGCAGCTTCATCCTCGACGGCGCTCCGGTCGACTTCGCTGATTACGGGCCGCGGGCGAGCCACGAGCTCGGCATCCACATGGTTCACCAGGAGCTCTCGCTCTGCCCGAACCTGACCGCGGCGGAGAACTTCTTTCTCGAACAGCCCGGCGATGCGCGCCCGGCGCCGATGTGGCTCGCACCCTACCGCAAGGCGGTGCGCGCGAGCCTCACCGAGATCTTTCCGGACGCACGGATCCACCCTGACACCAGGGTCGGGCGGCTGGACATCGCCGGCAGGCAGATGCTCGAGATCGCCCGTGCCGCCTCGGACCCGCGCCTTCGACTTCTGATCCTCGACGAGCCCACCTCCTCGCTCGGCTCCGCCGAGGCGAAGGCCCTTCACGCCTTCATCGAGCGCCGGGCCCTCGCCGGGCTCGCCGTCATTTTCATCAGTCACAAGCTGCATGAGGTCCTCTCCGTCGCCGACCGCGTCGTCGCCATGCGCAACGGCGCCGTGGTGTGGGACCGCCCCCGTGCGGACACCAGCCTCGGCGCGTTGGTCGAGGCCGTCGGCGGCGCCGCGGCCCTCCCGCACACGGGCGAAACCGCCGTGACCGGCACCACCGGCGATGTGCTGGTGCGCCTGTCGGGCGCACTGACCGAACCGCTCGGCCGCTCTGTCGAGTTGCGGGCGGGCGAGGTCGTCGGGCTCGCCGGGCTCGAGGGCGCGGGGCAGAAGACGCTCCTGCGCCGGCTCTTCGACCCTGCGGCCACCCGGCCGGGCGAGGCCAGCCGCAGCGCGCGCACCAGCTTCGTCTCGGGCGATCGCCAGGCCGAGGGCGTCTTTCCGCTCTGGAGCGTGCTCGACAACATCTCGATCGGCCGCACCGGCCGCCGCCCCGCGCCGAGCCCCGTCAACGCCGGTGTGGAGGCCGCCAAGGCGCGCGAATGGTCCGAGCGTCTGGCACTCGATCCTGCCCGCCTTCCGGCCCCGATCCTCAGCCTCAGCGGCGGCAACCAGCAGAAGGCGCTGATGGCCCGCGGCCTGGTCGACGAGGCGCCGATCGTGCTCCTCGACGATCCCACCCGCGGCGTCGACATCGGCGCCAAGCGCGACTTCTACAAGGCACTGCGCGCCATTTCGGGCGAGGGCCGGCTGGTGCTCTGGCATTCCACCGAAGATGCCGAACTGCTCGAGTGCGACCGGGTGCTGGTCTTCGCCGGCGGCCGCATCGTGGCCGACCTCACCGGCGATGCGGTCCGCGAGGATGCGATCATCGGCGCGGGCTTTGCCGAGACCGCCGCCGCTGCACAGGCGGCCGGTCCCGGCCTGTCGAGCGAGCGCATATTCCAGGCCGTCCCCTTCGCCGCCCTGATCGCGCTCGTGGCAGTGATGGGCTCGCTGAACCCGCTGGTGCTCTCGAGCTTCGGGATGGAGCTCCTGCTCGCCCCCGCGGTCGTGCTGGTGCTGGTCGCGCTCTCGCAGATGTTCGTGGTCGGCGGCAGCCAGATCGACCTCGGCGTCGGCGCCTTCGCCGGCATGGTCAACGTGATCTCCGCCACGGTGCTGGTCACGGCGCCGCTGCTGGGCCTCGGCGCGCTCATCGCGGCACTGGCCGGCTATGCCGCAATCGCGCTGCTGATCCAGGGCCGCGGCATCCCGGCGATCGTGGTGACGCTCGGGGCGTCCTTCATCTGGTCGGGCATCGGCGAGACGATCCAGCCGAGCCCCGGCGGCAGCGCGCCCGAATGGCTGCGCGCCTTGGTCGCCTGGTCAGTGCCCGGCGTGCCCACGCCGCTGATGCTGATCCTGATCGCGGGCGCCGTTGCGATGGCAATCGACCGCTCGCCGCTCGGTGTGGTGCTGCGCGGCTTCGGCGCCAGCCCCGAGGCGCTGGCGCGGGCGGGCTGGAACCCGATCCGCTACGCGATCTGGCGCTACATGATCGCCGGCGGCTTCGCCATGGCGGCGGGCCTCTACCTGACGGCGGCCAACCGCGCGAGCGACATCAACGCGGGCGGGGCCTATACGCTGCTGGCGGTCGCCGGCGTGGTGATCGGCGGCTGCGCGCTCCTCGGCGGGCGGATCTCGCCCTGGGGCGTCGTGGCCGGCGCCGTCACCCTGTCGCTGATCGGCGCGGCGCTGTCGATCCTCGGCGTCAGCACCGATTTCAACGCGCTCGTCCAAGGCGGGCTCCTGATCGCCATCCTCGGGCTGCGCAGCATCGTCGAATGGAGGCGCAGCGATGGCTAAGCTGATAGCCCGTCACCGCTGGCTGCCGGCCGCAGCCGGGGTGCTGCTGCTCTGGGCCTGCCTCGCGATCCTGACCGAGCGCATCAGCCTGCACAGCCTGAGCGGCGTCGCGACCTCGGCCGCCTTCCTGACCATCCTCGCGATCGGCCAGATGTTCGTCATCACCACCGGGCGCGGGAACATCGACCTGTCGATCCCCAGCGTGGTGACGCTCGCAGCCTTCACCACGGTGACCGTCTCGGGCGGGCAGCAGGCGAACCTGCCGCTGACGCTCCTGGTGCTCGCGGGGCTCGGCATCGGCACCGGGCTCGTGAACGCGGCCCTGGTCGTGCTGCTGCGCATCCCCGCCATCATCGCGACGCTGGCGAGCGGCTACATGCTGGCGACGGTGACGCTGCTGGTGAACCGGCAGGTGAAATCGGCCGGGACGGCGGAGACGCTTTCGCTGCTCGCCACCGGCCGGATCGGCGGCGTGCCGATCGCGGCGCTGATCGGCGTGGCGGTGGTGGTGCTGGCCGGGCTGGTGCTGACCCGGCTCGCCTATGGCCGGCAGGTCAGCGCGATCGGGCAGAGCTGGGACGCGGCACGGCTCGCCGGCGTGCGGGTGGGGCTCGGGCTGACCATCGCCTTCGTGCTGAGCGGGCTGCTGGCGGCCTTCGCCGGCATGCTGCTCTCGGCCTATTCGGGCGGCGCCTTCCTCGGGATGGGCAGCCCCTACCTGCTGCAGTCGGTGGGCGCCGTGGTACTTGGCGGCACCCTGATCGCCGGGGGGGCGGCAACCGCGCTCGGCACGCTTTTCGGCGCGCTGATGCTGGTCCTGATCATCGTGACCATGCAGATCGCGGGCCTGCCTCCGGGCGTACAGGACATCGCCCAGGGGGCGGTGATCATTCTGGTGCTGGCGCTGGCGGGGCGGCCAGCGAGCGAACGCTGAGGCAGACGCGCCGGCTTGGCCCCGCCGCCGCGGCCTCCCGCAAGCACATGGACAGAGGCCCGGCCCTCGCGCTACCCATTCGGGAGCGACGACAGGGGGCGGCTCGGCAACATGGCAAGGGTCACGATCGAGGACCTGCGGAAATCCTACGGCGCGACCGAGGTCCTGCACGGCGTCGACATTCCCATCGAGGACGGCGAGTTCACCGTCCTGGTCGGCCCCTCCGGCTGCGGCAAGTCGACCCTTCTGCGCATGGTCGCCGGGCTCGAGAGCGTCACCGGGGGCACGATCCGCATCGGCGAGCGGGTGGTGAACAACCTCGCCCCCGGCGAGCGCGACATCGCCATGGTCTTCCAGTCCTACGCGCTCTACCCGCACAAGAGCGTGCGCGCCAACATGGGCTTCGCACTGAAGCTGCGCGGCACGCCCAGGGGCGAGATCGCCGCCCGGGTCGAGCGCGCCGCCACCATCCTCGGCCTCACCCCCTTCCTCGACCGCTATCCCCGCGAGCTGTCCGGCGGCCAGCGCCAGCGGGTGGCCATGGGCCGCGCCATCGTGCGCGACCCGCAGGTGTTCCTCTTCGACGAGCCGCTCTCGAACCTCGATGCGATGCTGCGCGTGCAGATGCGCGCCGAGATCAAGGAACTGCACCAGCGCCTGCGCACCACCACGATCTTCGTCACCCACGACCAGATCGAGGCGATGACCATGGCCGACAGGATCGTGGTGATGAACGCCGGGCGCATCGAGCAGGTGGGCAGCCCGCTCGAACTCTACGACCGCCCCGCCAACCGCTTCGTCGCCACCTTCATCGGCTCGCCGGCGATGAACCTCATCCCCGGCACGGCGCGCGCCGGCGGCGTCGAGGCCCATGGCGCGCTCCTGCCGGCCACCACCCCCGCCCCCGAGGGCCAGCCCATCCTCTACGGCATCCGCCCCGAGCATCTCGACCTGGCCGATACGGGGCTGGCCGCCGAGGTGCGCGTCGTCGAGCCCACCGGCGCCGAGACCATGACCTGGCTGCGCGCCGGCGGCACCGACATCGTCGCGGTGTTCCGCGACCGCCACGCCCTGGCGCCCGGCCAGCCAGTGCATCTGCGCCCGCGACCCGACAAGGCGCATCTCTTCGATCCCGAAACCGGCAGGAGGCTCTGAATGACCGAGCGTACCGTGCTCTGCTACGGCGACAGCAACACTCACGGGACCGCCCCCATGGCGACCCTGCTCGATCGCCGGCGCCTGTCGCGCACCGAGCGCTGGCCGGGCGTGCTGGCGGCCGAGCTCGGGGACGGCTGGCACGTGATCGAGGAGGGCCTGCCGGGCCGCACCACCGTCCATTCCGACCCGGTCGAGGGCGAGTGGAAGAACGGCCTCGCCGTCCTGCCTGCGGTGCTCGACAGTCACCGCCCGGTCGATCTCGTGGTGCTGATGCTCGGCACCAACGACCTCAAACCCCGCTTCCAGGTGCCCCCGGTCCAGATCGGCACCTCGATCGAGCGGCTGGTGCGGCTGATCGCCACCGGCGACCACGGCCCGGGCGAGCGCCCCCCGCGCCTGCTGCTGATCGCGCCCGCTCCGGTGATCGAATCCGGCAGCCTCGCCGAGGTCTTCGGCGGCGGCCCGCGGCGCGCCGCCCTCGCCGCCCCCTATGCCGAGATCGCCGACCGCTACGGCGCCGCCTTTCTCGACGCGGGCGAGGTCTGGACCGTCAGTCCGGTCGACGGGGTGCATTTCGACGCGGCCGAGCATGCGAAGCTCGGCCGGGCGGTGGCCGAGGCGGTGCGAAGGATGGCGTTCTGATCGCTACAGACTGTCTGCACATTGTGTAGACAGTCTGAAAAAGACGAAGAATCAACTGGATGGCACGCGTATCAACCTGCGACGCTGCACCGGAGGAAGGAATGAGATGCTGAAGGGGATCGACCCGCTCTTGAATGCCGAGGTCCTGGCCGCGCTGCGGGCCATGGGCCACGGCGATGACCTGATCATCGCCGACACCAACTTCCCCTCGGACGCGGTCGCCCGCCAGACCCGCCTCGGGCGCCTGCTGCGCATCGACGCCCCCGCTGCCCGGGTGGCACAGGCGGTGCTGTCGGTCTACCCGCTCGATACCTTCGTCGACGATGCCGCCGCCCGCATGGAAATCGTGGGCAGCCCCGACGAGATCCCGCCCGTCCAGGCCGAGGTCCAGGCCGAGATCGACGCAGCCGAAGGCCGCACCTGGCCGATGATCTCCATCGAACGCTACGCCTTCTATGAACGGGCGAAGGCCGCCTATGCGGTGATCCAGACCGGCGAGCGTCGCTTCTACGGCTGCTTCGCCTTCCGCAAGGGTGTGGTGCCTCCCGATGCCTGAACGCGGCTCCGTCGTCATCCTCGGCGTCTTCGTCGCCGACACCGCCTACCGTGCCGAGCGCCAGCCGCGCATGGGCGAAACCATCCTCGGCCGCTCCTTCGTCCTCGGCCCCGGCGGCAAGGGCTCGAACCAGTCGGTCGCCGTCGCCCGGCTCGGGACACCGGTGTCCTTCATCACCCGCCTCGGCAACGACGCCTTCGCCGAGATGGCGCTGGCCACCTGGGCCGAGGCCGGCGTCACCCCGGTCGTGACCCGCACTCCGGAGAGCTACACGGGCGCGGCCTATATCTTCATCGAGGAGGACACGGGGAACAACGCGATCATCATCGCCCCAGGCGCCGCCGCGACGATCACCCCGGCCGACCTCGACGCCCGGGCGGACCTGATCGCCAGCGCCTCCGTCTTCATCACCCAGCTCGAGCAGCCCCTCGACGCCGCCGTCCGCGGCCTCGAGATCGCGCGGGCCGCCGGCGTCACCACCATCCTCAACCCCGCTCCCGGGCGCGAACTGCCCGACAGCGTGCTGGCGCTCTGCGACTATGTGACGCCGAACGAGACCGAGGCTGAAGAACTGACCGGCATACCCGTCGATGATCTCGACGCTGCGCGCGATGCCGCCGAGCACCTGCTCGCCCGGGGTGTCGGCACCGCCGTCATCACCTTGGGCGCCCGAGGCGCGCTCATCCACGGGCGCGGGACCTCTGAACTCGTCCCGGCCGTCAGTGCCGGTGCCGTGGTCGAGACGACAGGTGCGGGCGACGCCTTCAACGGCGGCTTCGCCTCGGCGCTTGCCAGTGGACGGGATCCGCTCGCCGCCGTGCGCTTCGGCTGCGCGGTCGCCGGCATCTCCGTCACCCGCCCGGGCACAGCCCCCTCGATGCCGACGCTCGCCGAGGTCGAGGCGCTACTCGCAGCCGGCTGAGCCCGCCCTCAGCCGTCCCGGCGCCCCCCGCGACCCGCGGGGTCGATGAAGAACGCCCAGGCGCCATAGGCGGCGAATGCGGCGAAGATCATGCCCCAGACCGGCGAGCCGCGGAGGAACTCGACCACCGCCCAGGCGGCGGGAAGGAGGACGACCAGGACCCGCACCCACAGGCGCCGGAACATCGGATGCTCGGTGTCGAGGAACTTCTTCATCCGCCGAGCCTAGGCGCGGCCGCCGCCGCTGTCGAGCCGCGGTGCAGGAGTGCTTGCGTTGCAGAGCGTTTGCCACTAATCGGGCGCGCATCGCAGACGGGGCCGGTCGTCGGCCGCCCGAGAACTGGGGAAGAGGCCACGATGGCGAAGGCGAAGTTTGAGCGGACGAAGCCGCATGTCAATATCGGTACGATTGGTCACGTCGACCACGGGAAGACGTCGCTGACGGCGGCGATCACGAAGTTTTTCGGCGAGTTCAAGGCCTACGACCAGATCGACGCGGCTCCCGAGGAGAAGGCGCGCGGGATCACGATCTCGACGGCGCATGTCGAATACGAGACGGAGAACCGTCACTACGCGCATGTCGACTGCCCGGGCCATGCCGACTACGTGAAGAACATGATCACCGGTGCGGCGCAGATGGACGGCGCGATCCTGGTGGTGAACGCCGCCGACGGCCCGATGCCGCAGACGCGCGAGCACATCCTGCTGGCCAAGCAGGTGGGCGTGCCGGCGATGGTGGTGTTCCTCAACAAGGTCGACCAGGTGGACGATCCCGAGCTGCTGGAGCTGGTGGAGATGGAGGTGCGCGAGCTGCTCTCCTCCTACGACTTCCCCGGCGACGACATCCCGATCGTGACCGGCTCGGCGCTGGCCGCGCTCGAGGACCGCGACCCGGAGATCGGCGAGCAGGCGGTGCGCAAGCTGATGGCGG
>CAYLHK010000010.1:0-56516 GCA_964383295.1 uncultured Rhodovulum sp. | reverse complement strand
TTCGCCCCCCACATGACGCCCGCGACCAGCGCCACGATCCCGGCGATCGACCAGACGATCACCCAGATCGTCCGCAGCGAGATGCCCACGGACAGCGCCGCCTGATGGTCGTCGGCCACCGCGCGCAGGGCCCGGCCAGTCTTGGTGTATTGCGAGAACAGCGTCAGCGTGATCACCAGCACCGCCGCCACGAGCATCGCCGCGATGTCGAGCCGGTCAATATACATGCCCCAGTAGCGCGCGCCCTCCGCCGCCCAGCCGGCGGTCAACTCCTCGATCCAGAGGCTGCCCCCGGTCGGCAGGCCGACATCCACCGTCTTGACGTCCGCGCCCCACATCAGGTCGCCGAACCCCTCGAGGAAATAGGCAAGCCCGATGGTGGCCATGAACAGGATGATCGGCTCCTGATTGACCAGATGGCGCAAGAGCAGCCGCTCGACCAGGAAGGCCAGCGCCATCATCACCAGGACGGTCAGCGCGATGGCCACGAGCGGCGTCAGCGTCCAGCCGAAATTGTGCAGGCTGGTACCGAAGGTGGCGTTGATGAGATGCGCGAAAGGCACCTGCCCGGTCTGCAGCCCGACGAGCGTCAGCGCCGCAAAGAGCGCCATGACCCCCTGGGAGTAATTGAAGATCCCCGACGCCTTGAAGATCAGCACGAAGCCGAGCGCCACCAGCGAATAGAGCATGCCGACCAGCAGGCCGTTCACGATCACTTCCAGCAGATTGAGAAGGCCTACAGACATCGCTCCCCCCTCAGTCGTGGCTGACGCCGAGATAGGCGTTGATGACATCGGGGTTCGAGCGCACCTCGCCCGGCGTGCCGTCCCCGATCTTGCGCCCGTAGTCGAGCACCACCACCCGGTCGGAGATGTCCATCACGACCCCCATGTCATGCTCGATCAGCGCGATCGTGGTGCCGAACTCGTCGTTCACGTCGAGGATGAAGCGGCACATGTCCTCCTTCTCCTCGACGTTCATCCCCGCCATCGGCTCGTCGAGCAGCAGCAGTTTGGGCTCTGCCGCCAGCGCGCGGCCGAGTTCCACCCGCTTCTGCAGCCCGTAGGGCAGGGCGCCCACCGGCTTCTTGCGGATGTGCTGGATCTCGAGGAAGTCGATGACCCGCTCGACGATCTCGCGATTGGCGATCTCCTCGGCCTCGGCCGGCCCGTACCAGAGCGCCTGCGAGAGCAGGCCGCGCTTCATGTGGGTGAAGCGGCCGGTCATGATGTTGTCGAGCGTCGACATGCCCTTGAAGAGCGCGATGTTCTGGAAGGTGCGCGCGATCCCCTGATGGGCGATCTGGTGCGGCCGCATCGGCCCGCGCCTGGTCCCCCGGAACCAGATCTCGCCCTCCTGGGGATGATAGAAGCCGTTGATGACGTTCAGCATCGAGGATTTGCCCGCGCCGTTTGGCCCGATGATGGCGCGGATCTCGCCCTCGCGGATGTCGAAGGAGATGTCCTTGATCGCGGTGACGCCGCCGAAGCGCAGGGTGATGTTGCGCACCTCCATCAGCACCTCGCCGGTGCCGCGGGCGGGGGCGGCCTCGGGGGCGGTCGCTGCCGCCACGCTCACGCCGCCTCCTTCCGCTCGGCGGGTGCCAACGCGGCGTCGCGGATCTCGAGCGTGGCGCGGATGCGGCCCTTGCGCCCGTCCTCGTAGGTGACCTCGGTCTCGGTGTAGATGTTCGGCGAGCCGTCGTAGAGCGCCGCGATCAGGTCGGCGTATTTCTCCTCGATGATCCGGCGGCGGACCTTGCGGGTGCGGGTCAGCTCCCCGTCGTCGGCGTCGAGCTCCTTGTGCAGGATCAGGAAGCGGCGCAGCTGGCAGCCCGAGAGCGTCGGGTCGGCGGCAAGGCTGCGGTTCACCTCGGCCACATGCGCCTCGATCATCGAATAGACCCGAGGGTGCGCCGCCAGCTCCTGATAGCTCGCATAGGCGATGTTGTTGCGCTCGGCCCAGTTGCCCACGGCGGTCAGGTCGATGTTGATGAAGGCGGTGCAGAAGGGCCGGGCGTTGCCGAAGACCACCGCCTCGAGGATGCTGGGGTAGAACTTCAGCTTGTTCTCGACATATTTCGGCGCGAAGAGCGCGCCCTCGGCGGTGCGGCCCACGTCCTTGGCCCGGTCGATGATCCGCAGATGCCCGCTCGCTTCCTCGATGAAGCCTGCATCCCCCGTAGCGACCCAGCCATCAGGGTCCTTGGTCTCGGCGGTGCTTTCGGGATTGCGGTAGTATTCCACGAAGACCCCGGGCGAGCGGTAGAAGACCTCGCCCGTGTCGGCGATGCGCAGCTCCACCCCCGGCGAGGGCACGCCCACGGTATCGGCACGGACCTCGCCGTCGGGCTGCTGGGTGATGAAGACGCTGGCTTCGGTCTGGCCGTAGAGCTGCTTCAGGTTGATGCCGAGCGCGCGGTAGAAATCGAAGATCTCCGGCCCGATCGCCTCGCCCGCGGTATAGCCGACCCGGCAGCGCGACAGGCCGAGCGTGTTCTTCAGCGGCTCGTAGACCAGCACGCGGCCGAGCGCGTAGCGCGCCCGGTCGAGCGCGCCGACCGGGCGTCCGTCGAGGATCGCGGGGCCGACCCGGCGGGCGAGATCCATGAAATGGCGGTAGATGCGCTGCTTGAGCGGGCTCGCGTCCTCCATGCGGATGGTCACCGAAGTGAGCAGGCCCTCGAAGAAACGTGGCGGCGCGAAGAAGTAGCTCGGCCCGATCTCGCGCAGGTCGGCCTGCATGGTCTCCGCGCTCTCGGGGCAGTTCACGCAGAAGCCGGCCCAGTAGGCCTGCCCGACCGAGAAGATGAAATCGCCCACCCAGGCCATCGGAAGGTAGGCGAGCACGCTGTCCTTCTCGGTCAGCCCGTCGAAGGTCGCGCTGGCCCGCGCGGTCTCGATGATGTTGCGGTTCGACAGCACCACGCCCTTGGGCCGGCCGGTGGTTCCGGAGGTGTAGAGCATCACGCAGGTGTCGCCGCCCGCCTGCGCGGCGATGCGCGCCTCGATCGCTGCGCTGGCCTCGGGGCCAGCGTTCCGCCCCGCCTCGCGCACGTCGGCATAAGCGTGGAGCCGGGTGCGGGCGTAGTTCCGCAGCCCGCGCGGGTCGAGATAGACGATCGTCTCCAGGCCGGGCAGTCGTTCGCGGGCGTCGATCACCTTGTCGACCTGCTCCTGGTCGCCCGCGATCGCGAAGCGTGCGCCGCTGTGCTCGAGCACGTAGGCCATCTCCTCGGCAACCGCGTCCTGGTAGAGCGGCACCGGTACCGCGCCGCAGGCCTGGGCGGCGACCATGGACCAGTAGAGATGTGGGCGGTTGCGGCCGATGATGGCGACATGGTCGCCTGGCTTCAGCCCCAGACCGGCGAGTCCGGTGGCGAGCGCCAGCACCTCGTCCCGGGCCTCGGCCCAGGTCCAGGTCTGCCAGATGCCGTATTCCTTCTCGCGGCAGGCCGGGCGCGAACCGTAGTCGCGCGCGTTGCGTGCAAGCAACTTAGGGATTGTATCGAGATCAGCGGAAAGCGCCGGCTCGCCCATGTGTCGTTTCTCCCCGCGGCAGGGAATCCCGCCCGGCGCTGCGGTCTGTCGCCGCTGTTGCGCCCCCGCAGCTTAGCAAGTCTCGACATCGTTTCCAGCGGAAAAAGTGAACCGTTGTTCATTTAAAATCGCAAATCGGCTTTGCGCGAATGCACCCGACCCCACCCCCCACCTCGCGGGATCGGGTGCATTCGGCGAGCGTCCCGGATATCGCAGCAGGCTCCCCCCGGACGCTCCCGCGCGGGACATTGCCCGCGCCGATCCGGCATGGCCCCCCAGCCACACCGATTCGCGCGACAGCATGCCGCGATCGCGGGCAGAATGGCTTGACCGAGATCAAGGCCCTGTGGGACGGCGGATTCCGTCAATACTCGCTTTGCGAGTTATCCCGGGGGCTTGCGACGTGGGGCGCAACCGGCGCCTCGGCGGGGGCTCCGTCGCGACGTGGCGGCTTAACCTTTCGTTAGGAATCCCGCCCTCAGGCTGCGGCACGCGTACATGGTCGCAGGTGGAGGAAGGCGCATGACGAACCAATCGACGAGCGAGTTCAAGGTCTCGCTTGCCCAGTATCTCGAGGGTCTCGACTACGACCCGCGTGTGGTGCTGAGCGTGGTGGAGGACGGGGCGACGAGCGCCATCCCGACGAAGGAACGCACCAATTCCGACAATGCGATCATCATCACGACCCGCACCCGCACCTCGCTGAAGAAGAACCTCGGCGACGTGGCGCTTCTCAGCCCGACGACGGGTGTCGTCTTCCCGGGCGCGCTGGTGCTCGCGAACGAGCAGCTGATGGATGGCCAGCCGACGCCGATCTCGCTGCCGCGGGGCGAGTGCACGCTGTCGGTCGACCTCCCCGGGCTGGCGGAGCCGAGTGCGCGCCTCGTTCCGAGCTTCGGTGGGGTGCAGAAGTTCGTGAACGCCAAGCTCGAGGAATGGAACGCCGGCGCCAGCCGCGATGGCTATGTCAACGCGGCCCGCTCGACGCTGAACGTCACCCAGTCCTTCTCGTCGCAGCAGGTGGCGCTCGACCTCGGCTTCAACGCGAAATGGGCGAGCGGCAGCGCTTCGGCGCAACTCGGCGCCAAGAGCACCACCGAGGTCTCGGTGGTCGTGGCCTGCTACAAGCAGGTCTTCTACACCGTCACCATGGACACGCCCGAGCCGGCCGCGGGCGTCTTCGCCAAGGGCGTCACCGAGGAGGCGGCAGCGCATCTCTTCAACGCCGCCAACCCGCCGGCCTATGTGCGCAGCGTGGACTACGGGCGCCTTCTGATGGTCAAGATGGAGTCCTCGGTCGTCGACACGTCGGTCAACCTGAAGGCCGCCTTCGACTTCGCCACCGCCGGTGGAGCCTCGGGGGGCGGGGACGTCAAGGCGAAGTACGAGAACATCGTCAAGAACTCGACCTTCACCGTGCTGGCGCTGGGTGGCGGGGCCGAGACCCCGATCGCCGTGTTCAACGGCGCCACCGAAGGCGCGCTGACCGGGCTGAAGGAGTATATCCAGAAGGACGCGACCTACCGGCGCGACAATCCCGGCATGCCGATCTCGTACCAGGTCGCCTTCCTGAAGGACAACCGCTTCGCGATGATGGGCTTTACCACCGACTATACCGAGACGCAGTCGGTGCGCTATCCGAACGGCTTCGTGCGGCTGCGCACCACCGGTGGTTATGTGGCGAAGTTCCAGGTGACCTGGACGCAATGCGACGCCGAGGGCAACTACACGGTCGATAAGGACTGGGAATCGGGCAACAAGACCGCCGGCTATTCCGGGCAGGTCGACGTGCCGGGCGATGCCCGCAACCTGCGCCTGAAGGGATGGGCGGCGACGGGCCTCGTCTGGGATCCCTGGGGCGAGATCTTCAACGTCTCGCTCGAGGGACCGGACAACAAGTGCTACCACGCCTATGGCACGACGCTGAACCGTCACTGGGATCACGACTGCGGCTGAGGCGGACGGATCCACGGGCATGGACATGGGGGCGGCCAGCGGCCGCCCCTTTGCGTTGGACGCCTACCGCGATGTCATGCAACCGCCGCGCAGGCGTCGCACGCCCGTCACCGTCGCTGACCATAGGGGGGCAGCCATTCCAGCAGCGGAGCCCCCAGATGAAACATCCCGTGGCCTGCCTCGTGTCGATGACGGCGATCGCGGCGGCTATGCCGGCGCTCGCCCAGACCGAGGCGCATTTCAACCGCATCGCCAGCTTTCCGGTCACGGCGAACCTGCCCGCCGGCGCTGATCCGGCCACGCCCACCTCGGCCGAGATCATCGCGGCGAGCGGCGACGGGATGACGCTGGCCTATTCCGACAGCCCGAACCGGGCGCTGGGCTTCATCGACATCACCGAGCCGTCGGCGCCGCGGGCACTCGGCAGCCTCGGCTTCGACGGCGAGCCGACTGCGGTCTCCATCCTCGGCCAGACGGCCTTCGTGGGGGTGAACACGAGCGCGAGCTACGCCGAGCCCTCGGGGCGTCTCGCGGCCGTGGATCTCTCCACCCGCAGCGAGATCGCGTCGTGCGAGCTCGGTGGCCAGCCCGACTCCACGGCGATCGCACCCGACGGCAGCTTCGTCGCGGTCGCGGTCGAGAACGAGCGCGACGAGGATCTGGGCGACGGCGGCCTGCCGCAGATGCCGGCGGGCTATGTCGCGATCGTCCCGCTGGTCGGAGGGGCGATGGACTGCGGTGCGATGATCCGCGCCGATGTCACCGGTCTCGCCGAGATCTTCCCCGAGGATCCCGAGCCCGAGTTCGTCGATGTGAACGCCGCCGGCGAGATCGTCGTGACCCTGCAGGAGAACAACCACATCGTCATCCTCGGCCCGGATGGGGCGGTGCGGTCGCATTTCCCGGCTAGTGCGGTCGATCTCGAGGGCATCGACCTCGCCGAGGACGGCGCGATCGACTTCACCGGCAGCCAGCCGGCTCGCCTGCGCGAGCCCGACGGCGTGCAGTGGATCGGCGCCGACCACATCGCCACCGCCAACGAGGCGACTGGAAGGGCGGCTCGCGCGGCTTCACCGTCTTCAGCCGCGACGGCGAGGTCGTCTGGGAGAGCGGCGTCAGCTTCGAACACGCGATCGCCCGGATCGGCCACTATCCCGAGGCCCGTTCCGACGCCAAGGGCGTGGAGCCCGAGGGCATGGAGTTCGCCCGCTTCGGCAATACCGACTTCCTGTTCGTGCTCTCCGAGCGCGGCTCGGTCGCGGGCGTCTACCGGATCGAGGACGGCGTGCCCGTCCTGCACCAGCTGCTGCCTTCGGGTGTCTCGCCGGAGGGGGTGATCGCCATCCCGGCGCGAGGCCTCATTGCCACCGCCAACGAGGCCGACCTGATCGAGGACGGTGCGGCGCGCGCCCATGTGATGATCTTCGAGCTGCAGGACGGGCCGGCCGCCTATCCGTCGATCACCTCGGCGGGCACCGAGGAGTTGATCGGCTGGGGGGCGCTCTCGGGCCTCGTCGCCGATGCCGAGGTGCCGGGCAGGCTCTTTGCGGTCAACGACAGCTATTATGCGCTGCAGCCGACGATCTTCGAGATCGACGCGACCGTAACGCCGGCGCGCATCACCCGCGCGATCCGGGTGACCCGCGACGGCGCGCCGGCCGAGCGCATGGACATGGAGGGCATCACCCTCGACCGGCAGGGCGGCTTCTGGCTGGCCAACGAAGGCGATGCGGCCAAGGACATCCCGCATGGGCTCGTGCGGGTGGATGGCACGGGTGCGATCCAGGAGGAGATCGTCTTCCCGGCGACGCTTCTCGAGCACCAGACGCGCTTCGGCGCCGAGGGCGTGACCTGGGTCGGCGATCGTCTGTGGATCGCGATGCAGCGCGAATGGGCCGACGATCCTAAGGGTGAGGTGAAGCTCGTCTCCTATGATCCGGCCAGCGGCGAATGGGGCGCGGTGCGCTATCCGCTCGATGCGGTGGAGACCGGCTGGATCGGCCTGTCGGAGATCACCGCCCACGGCGATCACGTCTATATCGTCGAGCGCGACAACCAGATCGGTGCCAATGCGCGGATCAAGCAGCTGACCCGGGTCGCCGTCACCGAGCTCGAGCCTGCGCCGCTCGGCGGCGAGCTGCCGCTGGTGGGCAAGGAGGTCGTGCGTGACTTCCTGCCGGATCTGGCCGGGCAGCGCGGCTACATCGTCGACAAGATCGAGGGCTTTGCGATCGACGCCGGCGGTGCGGCCTATGCGGTCACCGACAATGACGGCGTGGAGGACAGCTCGGGCGAGACGCATTTCCTGCCGCTCGGCCCGATCAGCAGCGCCATGTAACGCCGGGCCATCTCCGCGCGGATACGAAAACGGCCCGCCGATGGCGGGCCGTTCCGTTTGCGGTAGCTGCGTGCCTGAGCTGTGTCAGGCCGTGGCGGCCTCGACAGCCTTGCCCTCGATCGCGGTCTTGCCGGCGATCTCGATCTTGCGGGGCTTCAGCGCCTCGGGGATCTCGCGGACGAGATCGATGTGCAGCAGGCCGTTCTCGGTCACGGCGCTGGAGGCGCGGACGTGATCGGCGAGCTGGAAGCGGCGCTCGAAGGCGCGGGTGGCGATCCCGCGGTGCAGGAAGGTCGGCTTGCTCTCGCCCTCGGTCTCGGCCTTGCGGCCGGTGACGACCAGCTGGCCGTCGCGCGCCTCGATGGCGAGCTCATCCTCGCCGAAACCCGCGACCGCGATGGTGATGCGGTAGGCGTTCTCGCCGGTCTTCTCGATGTTGTAGGGCGGGTAGGTGTTCTGCGTGGTGTCCGCGGCCGTCACCTGATCCAGGATGCTGGCAAGGCGGTCAAAACCGACGCTGGAACGATAGAGGGGGGTAAGATCGAAATGGCGCATTTCTGCATCCTCCTGAGAAGCGATACACTGGCCTGAAACCGTCCATGCGGACCGGCTCCGGTCTGGTCCCGACGCCAGATCTGGCCGCCGGTGAGGGGCATATGGGAACAGGGCTGCCGGGCGTCAAGAGGTGTGCCCGGGCAGGGGTGCGCACATGTGCGCAAAAAATATCTGTCTGAAAATATTGGGCTATTCAGAACAGGTAAGCATTAGGAAAGGTTTGGGGCACGCGCAGGTCGCGCCGGATCACGGCGCGCGTGCCGGCACCTGCGGCTCGAGCGCGGCTTTGAGCGCGGGCAGTTCCGGGGCGACGCGGACCACCAGCGTGACCTCGCCGCCGCCGACCAAGGTGCCGGTCGAGGACAGCACCCCCCAAAGCTCGCGCCCCGTCTTGGCGAGCGCGAAGATCGGCGCGCCGGAAGCTCCGAGATTGACGCCGCAGTCGAGTGCGGCGACCTGGCCGATCACCGCGTCGATCCGGCAGCCGTCCTGGACCGAGGGCCGGCGGGAGCGGCCTCGGGCATAGGAGACGATCTCGATCACCGCCTCGGCCCCGGGCGTGTCGCCGACCGGCCAGGCCGGCGCGACCTCGGCGGGGATGGGCGCGTCGAGCTCGATCAGCGCGATGTCGCGGCGCAGATGTGCGAAGCTCGGCTGGCCGTCGAAGACATAATCGGGCGGGATCGCCACCCGCGCCGCACCGCGCTCGGCCACCGATCTGTCGCCGTAGCGCCCCGCCACGAAGGTGATGTCGTCGATGGGGATCGGCGCGAGGCTGCGGGGGTGGAACAGGCAATGCGCCGCGGTGACGACCAGCTGCTCGGAGATCAGCGCCGCGGAGCAGAACCGACTGCCACCGACGTCGATCCGGCCGACGGAACGGAACTCGGCAGCCTCGGAGGCGTCGAGCCTGCGGGGCTCACGCCCTTCCGCCGAAGCGGGCAGGGCGGCGGCAAGGCCGATCAGGAGGCTGGTCAGCGGGGCGAGCATGATGATCCCATCCTGCGCTCGTTGGGTGGCAGGCTCAAGCCTGTCCGGGTGAGGGGGCCAGGGTTCGCCGGTGGCTAGGCTTTTCGAGGCGCTGGCGGAGCAATCCGTTCAAGCACGCGGCAGCACATGTCTTGCGCCGTGAGGTGGAGAGTGGCGAAATTAGGCCGTGCCATCAGTTTACCCATGATTTCTCGGGCAAAGTCACGGTTCATTCCGCGTGCTACATTCAGCGCTGACCGACTTGCATCTGCAAAAGGCCGCAAGGAAGCGACGAGATCATCTTCTCCGACGACTATGGAGGCCGCTGCGATGTCGAACATGTCGCGGGGCTGCAGGCGCTTGCCGCGAAACACGATCTTCTTGGCAATGATTTCAGCAGGGGTTTCGCAATTGATCTCCCGCGCCTGAACCGTGGTCCGCTCGCTTGGATGATCGGTCACGGGAAGGCAGCAAATGAAGTCGATCTCTCCGATGCCGTCGAAGACAATCTTGAGCGTCCGTGCTCCGTCGGTTTCGTAGCTGTCAGGAGCAAGGCTGAGCCGGTGACCCTGCGTGTCCGGGTTCAGGAGGGAAAGGAGCTGTCCGTCGCTGACGAAGATATCGATGTCATGGCTGTCGCGGTGGCCGATCTGGAGCATCAGGGCAGTTCCCCCACCGAACGTCCAATCATCGACCCCGACAACGCGCGTCTGGTCGATGATTGCGACGGCCTGTTCGAATAGTTCAGGCCACCGGCTCGGATTCGGGGTGTTCATCAGGCGGCGAGGGCGAGCCTGTATCCAGCCAGTCTAGAAAAACTGCTTGCCACCGTTGATACCTGCTTCGCGTCAACGCCCATCTCGTCGATGAACGCATGCTGCAGTGCGGGCGAGACCTCTGACAGGAACGCGAAGGCGGCATGGTCGCAAGTGGCCGCGCTATTGGGATCGCAGATCTTTGCCGCCAATTGGGCAGCCGTCACTGCCACGCCATAGGGCGCGTTCACGGTAGCCATGACTTTTGATACGACGGGAGGCATTTGCCCGACCTGCTTGCGATTGGAACTCTTCAAAAATAGCCGCAAACCACTAAAAAATCAATGTCACGTTCTGCGGGCAGCTTTTTCACTGCCGCGGCATTCGTTCGTCCACCCTACCCTAGAGCCAGCGCACGTGGCCGGGGTCCGCCGGTGGCCCAGTCGAGCAGCTCCGCCGTGTGCACCACCGGAACATCCGTCGCCCCGCCGATCTGCATCATGCAGCCGATGTTGCCGGCGGCGATGACCTGGGGGGCGCGTTCCTCCAGGGTCGCGACCTTGCGGGCGCGAAGCTCCTGCGAGATGGCCGGCTGCATCAGGTTGTAGGTGCCCGCCGAGCCGCAGCAGAGATGCGCGTCGCGCGGCTCCACCACCTCGAAGCCGGCGGCCTTCAGGAGCGTCTTGGGATGGGTCTTGATCTGCTGGCCGTGCTGGAGCGAGCAAGCGGCGTGATAGGCGACCCTGAGCGGCGGGGCGGCAGGCGCCTCGAGGCCCAGGTCCACCATGACCTCGGAGATGTCGCGGGCGAGGCCGGCCACCCGCGCGGCATCGGCGGCCAGCGGGCCGTCCTGGAACATGTGGCCGTAGTCCTTGACCGTGGTGCCGCAGCCCGAAGTGTTGATGACGATGGCATCGAGACCCTCGCCGTCGATCTCGGCCATCCACGCCCGGATGTTGGCGGCCGCCGAGGCATGGCTCTCGTCCGTCTTGCCCATGTGATGGGTCAGCGCGCCGCAGCAGCCCGCACCCTGCGCGATCACCACCTCGCAGCCGTGGCGGGTCAGGAGCCGGATCGTCGCCTCGTTGATGTCGGTGTTGAGCGCGCGCTGGGCGCAGCCGGTCATCAGCGCCACGCGCTTGCGCCGCGTGCCCTCGGCCGGGAAGGTCTGCGGGTCGTCCATGCGCGAGCGCGGCGGGATATCCTTGGGCGCCATGTCCAGCATGGCGCGCAGCCGCGGATCTGGCATCAGGCCGCGGAAGGGCCGGCCGATCTTCGCCGCCAGCAGCGCGAGGCGGAAGCGGTCGGGGTAGGGCAGGATGCGGGCCAGCACCCAGCGCAGCGCCCGCTCGAAGGGCGGGCGGGTGTAGGTCTTCTCGATATGCTCGCGGGCATGATCGACCAGGTGCATGTAATGCACGCCCGAGGGGCAGGTGGTCATGCAGGACAGGCAGGACAGGCAGCGGTCGATGTGCTTGACCGTCTGGGCATCGGCCGGGCGGCCCTGTTCCAGCATGTCCTTGATCAGGTAGATCCGCCCGCGCGGGCTGTCGAGCTCGTCGCCGAGCACCTGATAGGTGGGGCAGGTCGCCGTGCAGAAGCCGCAGTGGACGCAGGTGCGCAGGATCTTGTTGGCGCGCGCGGTGGCGGGGTCCTTGAGCAGTTCGGGGGCGAAGTCGGTCTGCATGGGCGGCCCCGATCAGGCGGGCACGGGCGCGGGCGCGCCCATGATCCCGGGGTTCAGGATGCCGGCGGGGTCGAACTTCGCCCGCAGACCGGCGGCAAGCGCGGCCAGGGGCGCCGGCTCGGGGTGGAAGGTGCCGAAGCGCGCGCGGGCGGCGGCGCCGGCGCGGATCAGCGTCGCGTGGCCGGGGATGCCGGCCATGGCGGCGCGCGGGTCGGTGTCTTCGGGCGTCAGGACCCAAAGGAGGCCCCCGGCCCAGTCGTAGAGGATCTCGGCTTCCGTCAGGCGCGCGCCGAGCACCGGGCCGTCGGTCGGCTTGACCGAGATGCGCCAGACGGCGCCTTCGCGGCCGGCGAAGGCGCGCACGTCGCGGATGGCGGGCCAGAGCTCGGCATCCGTGCTCTGGCTGGGGGAGCCGAACTGGGCGAGGGCGCGGGCGAGTGCCCCGGCGCGATAGGCGACCGAGCCTGCGAAGCCTTCGAGGCGCAGCACCGTGGCCGTTCCCTCGGCGGCGAGGCCCGCGGGCAGATGCGCGGCGCCGCTGACCTCGAAGGGTGTGGAGAGCGCGCTCGTCATCAGCCGTCCGGCGGTGGCGGCGTCCAGCCCCTCGAAGACCAGGCTGAGCGTGGTCTCGGGGCGGGGCAGCACCTTGAGGCCGATCTCGGTAAGCACGCCCAGCGTGCCGTGGCTGCCGGCCATGAGTTTCACCAGGTCGAGCCCGGTGACGTTCTTCATCACCCGCCCGCCGTTCTTGATGATCGTCCCCGCCCCGTCGACGAAGCGCACGCCGATGGCGCTGTCGCGGCAGGCCCCGACCTGAAGGCGGCGGGGGCCCGAGGCATTGGTCGCGACCACGCCGCCGATGGTCGAGCGCCCCTCGCGGCCGAGCAGCGCGCAGGCGTCCCATGGCTCGAAGGGCAGCTGCTGGCCCTCGGCGGCCAGCGCGGATTCTATCTCGGCCAGCGGCGTGCCGGAGGCCGCCACCAGCGTCAGTGCGCCGGGCTCGTAGAGGGTGATACCGCTGAGGCCCGTGGTGGAAAGGACCGTGTCGGCCGGGACATCGGGCCCGCGCGTGCCGCCGCCACGGATGGCGACGCTCCGGCGCGCGGAGCCGGCCTCGCGCAGGACGGCCGCGATTTCCGCCTCGCAGGAGGAAGTCTGGACGCCCATCACGTGCGCACCGGCTGGACGCGGGGCCGCGCGAGTGACAGGTATGGCGCGCAATGCGGCGGATGTTCTGGAACGCGGTCGGTTTCGTGAGCCTCGCGCTCGGCATGGCGGGCGTGATCCTGCCGCTGGTGCCGACGGTTCCCTTCGTGCTGGTCGCGGCCTTCGCCTTCGGGCAGGGCTCGCCGCGCTTCCGGCGCTGGCTGGTCATGCATCCGCGTTTCGGTCCGCCGATCACCCGCTGGGAGGCGCATGGCGCAATCGAGCGGCGCTACAAGTGGATGGCCGTCCTCGGCTGCGCGATGAGCCTGCTCGTGACCGTCGCGATCGGCGTGCCGGCCACGGTGCTGGCGGTCCAGGCGGCCTGCCTCGCGGGGGCCATGACCTATGTGCTGACCCGGCCGGACGGGCCGCCGCCCGAGTGAGGGGGCGGCCGAGTGCGTCTCCGCACGCCGGTCCATCGGTTTCGCAGTCAGCACTTCGATCATTAAGGCGTTTCTCCCCCGCGCAGTTGTCGGCATTTCGCGGGCGGTGGCAAGGCGCGATCAGGCCGCGCGGCGGCTCTCGCTGGCGGCCAGAGGGAAGACCTTGGCGGGGTTCAGCAGCCAGTCGGGGTCGAAGACGTCCTTGACGCGGAGCTGTGCCTCGAGATCGGCGGGGGCATACTGCACGTCCATCAGGTCGCGCTTCTCCACCCCCACGCCATGCTCGCCCGTCAGGCAGCCGCCGACCTCGACACAGAGCCGCAGGATGTCGGCCCCCAGCGCCTCGGCCTTGTCGAGGTCCCCCGGCTTGTTGGCGTTGTAGAGGATCAGCGGATGCATGTTGCCGTCGCCCGCGTGGAAGACATTGGCGACCGCGAGGCCGTAGCTCTCGGTCAGCTCGGTGATGCGGCGCAGCACGAAGGCCAGCTCGCTCACCGGGATCGTGCCGTCCAGGCAGATATAGTCGGCGATCTGGCCCATGGCGCCGAAGGCGGCCTTGCGGCCCTTCCAGATCAGCGCCGATTCCTCGGCCGAGCCGCTTTCGCGAATGACCTCGGGGTTGTGGCGCTTCGCCACCTCGATGACCTTGGCGAGCTGTTCCTGGATCTCGGCCTCCGAGCCCTCGACCTCGACGATCAGGAGCGCCTCGACATCCGGGTAGCCGGCATGGGCGAAATCCTCGCAGGCGCGGATGCAGGGGCGGTCCATGAACTCGATCGCCACCGGCAGCACGCCGGCCTTGATGATGTCCGAGACGCAGGCGCCGGCCACCTCGTTGGCGGCAAAGCCGAACAGGACGGGGCGCGCGCCCTCGGGCTTGCGCAGGATGCGCAGGGTGGCCTCGGTCACCACGCCGAGCTGGCCTTCCGAGCCGCAGATCACGCCGAGCAGGTCGAGCCCCGGTGCATCGAGATGCGCGCCGCCGATCTCCACGACGGTGCCGTCCATCAGCACCATGGTCACGCCGAGCAGGTTGTTGGTGGTCACGCCGTACTTCAGGCAATGCGCGCCGCCGGAATTCATGGCGATATTGCCCGAGATCGCGCAGGCGAGCTGGCTGGAGGGGTCGGGGGCATAGAAGAAGTCGTCGCCCTCGACCGCTCCGGTGACGCTGAGATTCGTGCGTCCGGTCTGCACGCGGATCACCCGGTTGGCATAGTCGGCCTCGAGCACGTCGCGCAGGCGCGCGACGCCGAGGATCACGCTGTCGGCGGTGGGCAGCGAGCCCCCGGCGAGGCTGGTGCCGGCGCCGCGGGGCACGACCTTCACGCCGAGCTCGTGACAGACGCGCAGGACCGCCGAGACCTCCTCGGTCGATGACGGCAGCACGACGGCCAGCGGAGGGCAGCGATAGGCGGTCAGTGCGTCGCATTCGTAGGCGCGCAGCTCGGTCGGCTCTGAGATCACGGCGTCCGCAGGCAGCAGCGCGCGCAGGCGCTCGACGATCTGGGGCTTGCGCGCGATGGTCGCGGCATCGGGCTCTGGCATCTGCATGGTCGCCTCCGGGCGTGTCGGGCCTGTGGTGAACCTATGGCCTTGCGGATCCGAAACCAAGGCATTGTCGCGTCTGGGGGGGAGGGGCTCCTGGCACGGACCTGCGCGATCGGGTTCGGGCCTCTGTGGGGACAGGCGTGCGGCTCGTCCTCTTCATCGCGATCCAGGCCGATGGCGCGCGTGCGTGGCAACCATTCTTGACAATATTAGTCAAATATATTCTGGGGGGAGATACTCTGCGAAAGGAGGCCTCATGCATTGCCGTTTGCGTCTGGCCGCCGTGCTGGCACTGGCCCTCGCCATTCCCGCCCTGACCGCGATCATGGAGACCGCGAAGGGGCCGGTTGAGGTGGTGGAAAATCCCGGGCGCATCTACGGGGGTGGCACCTGATGGAGGGTGATCGGCGCTGCAGTCGCAGTCAACCTCGACCCTGCAACCGTCTCCGCGCGCGTATCCCCCTATCCGAAATCGAAAAAGCAGGCATATGAGCAACCGCCCGGAACCGAAGGTCTTCGATGTGCTGTCGGCCAGCATGGTCACGCCGAACATGCGCCGTGTCTCGATCGGGGGCGCCGCCCTCGAGGAGTTTCCCGCCGGTCAGGATGGCGGCTACCTGAAGCTGCGGATCCCCGGCGCCGCGCCCGCCGACAAGCCCTGCGTGCGCACCTATACGATCCGTCATCAAACTCCGGGCGCGCTCGACATAGACTTCGCGCTGCATGGGAGCGGAGGCGTCGGCGGGCCGGCGGTCTCATGGGCGCAGACCGTCGCGCCGGGCGAGCGGATCAGCGCTGGCGGGCCCGGCCCGGCGAAGCTGCTTCCTCCCGGCGCCGGCTGGTATCTTGTGGCGGGCGACATGACCGCCTTGCCCGCGATCGCGGTCAATCTCGCGGCCTTGCCGGAGGATGCGGTCGGCCATGCGGTCATCGAGGTTCAGACCGAGGAAGACCGGCAGGATATGCTGCATCCGGCAGGGTTCGACATTCACTGGCTGATCAACCCCGAGCCCGGCCATCACCCGCAGCTGTTCGAGCAGGCGGTGCGGCAGGTGCCTTGGGGCGGTGCGGGCAATGTCTACGCCTGGTGCGCGACCGAGTTCGAGGCCATGCGGCGCACGCGGCAGTATCTGCGGGGCGAGCGCAGCCTGCCGCCTGGACAGCTCTATATCTCCAGCTACTGGAAGCAGGGGCTTGGAGAAGACCAGCACAGGGAAGTAAAGCGCGCCGATACGGTCGCGGACGCCGGGCGGACACTCGCCCAGGCGACGTGATCGAGAGCGCACTGGGGATTAAGGTCTCGCGCTACGGGACTGATCGGTAGACCCTGACGGGGTTGAAGAAGCGTGGGGCGCTCGCCGAGCTGCCCACACGCTTCTCGATCACCTTGATGCGCTCAGCAGTAGCGCTCGGGGCCCAACCACTGCGCGTAGCTGTAGCGGTCGCCATGCGCCCAGCCGACGGGCAGGATCTCGTCGATCCGGGCGAGGTCCTCGCCCGAGAGATCGAGTGCGGTGCCCGCGGCCAGCTCACGCAGATGCGCGACCGACCGGGTGCCCGGGATCGAGATGACATTGGGGCTGCGCGTCCGCAGCCAGGCGATGGCCAGCGCGGCGGCGCTGGTGCCCATCTCGGCCGCCAGCGCGCGGAAGCGGTCGGTCAGAGCGAGGTTGGCCGACAGGTTCGGCTCGTGGAACCGGGGGTTGGTGTGGAGGAACTGCGAGGCCGCAATCGCATCGGCGCGTTTCGGCCGGTCGGTCAGATAACCGCGCCCCACCGGCGAGAAGGCGACGAGCGCGGTGCCCAGCGCCTCGCATGCCTGAACGAGGCCGAGGTCGGCGAAGCGCGTCGACAGCGAGTATTCGGACTGGACGGCGGCCACGGGATGCACGGCGGCGGCCCGGCGCAGGGAGGAGGGGGCGATCTCCGAGAAGCCGATCGCCCGCGTCTTGCCGGCGCGCACCAGCCCGGCCAGCGTCTCGGTGACCTCCTCGATCGGGATCTCCTGTTCGCGGCGATGCACGTAGAAGAGATCCACCGTCTCGACCCCGAGGCGCCTCAGGCTGCCCTCAAGCTCGGCGGCCAGATAGCTGGCGTCATTGTCGAAGGGCTTCCCGCCCGGCACGGGATTGCGGATGTTCCCGGCCTTGGTCGCGATGCGGAAGCGTGCCTCCTTCGTCCTGCCCTGACGGGCGAGGAAGCTGCCGATCATCTCCTCGGAGCGGCCCATCCCGTAGACGTTCGACGTATCGATGTGGTCGATGCCGAGATCGAGCGCTTCGCTCAGCACCGCGTGGGCCTCTGCCTCGGTCGTCTCCCCGTAGATGCCGGCAAAGGACATCGCCCCGATGCCGATCGCCGACACACCGGGGCCGTCCGGCCCGAGTTGCCGTTTCTCCATGTCGTCGTCCTCTCTTGTGTTATGCGCCTCAGATCAGCTGGCGCGCTTGCCCCGCGTCAGCAGGATCAGGATCCCGAGCGCCGCGGACCCCAGCAGCCAGACCAGCATCCCGCCACCGAAGCCGAGGCGCGCGCCCATCGACTGCGCCGCGGCCATGGCCGGCTCTTCGGGAACCCGCAGCCCGGCGGCGAGCGAGCCGATCACCACCAGCAGCATTGCGGCGTTCCAGACCACGAACAGCCCGAGCGCGATCCAGTTCGCGACGCTCCGCCGCCCGACGTCATGCCCCGCCATGTTGCCTCCCGTTCTCTTCGGCCGCGGTAATCCTACCCCGGCCCGCATGGCCCCGGCCAGCCCCCTCGAGGGTCAGTCCGCGAGGATGGTCTCCATCGCCGCGCCGAGCCGAAGGAGCCGCGCCTCGGTGCCCGGCAGGCTCATCGCCATCAGCCCGCAGCTCGGGGTGCCGGTGGGCAGGGTCAGTGCGGTGACGCCGAGCAGGTTGCCGAGCCGAGTGTTGCGCAACGTCAGCAGGTTCTCACTCGTGAAGTAGTCATGGTCGTCCAGCGCCTGCTCGACATTCGGAGGCAGGTTCGGCGCGGTCGGCAGCAGTACCGCGTCAAAGCCCGAGGTGGCCGCCGCCCAGTCGGCGCGCAGCCGGTCCAGCCGCTGCCAGCCCGCGACATAGTCGGCGCCGCTGAACGCGGCGCCGGAACGGAAGCGGGCGAGGATAGGCGCGAACATCCGGTCAGGGTCGGCCTCGATCTCCTCGCGCCAGGTGCCGTAGGCCTCGGTCGAGAAGGTGCAGCCCGCAAGCGCCATCGCCGGGCCCACGGCATCGACGGAACTGCGGACGAGCTCCGCGCCGGCCGCCGCCAGACGATCGAGAGCTGCCTCGAACGCGGCGGCGGGCGCGGCGCGCGTCTCGCCCAGAGCCTCAGTGTCGAGAACCATCATCCGCGTGCCGGCCAGTGTGGCACCGGTAAGGTCGATGGACGGCCCTCCGATCACGGCGAAGAGCAGGGCCGCGTCCTCGATGCTGCGGCAGAGCGGCCCCGGCGTGTCGAAGCGCGGGCAGAGCGGCACCATGCCGGCCGAGGACAACACGCCATGGCCGGGCTTGAAGCCGACGAGGTCGTTCCAGGCTGCCGGCACGCGGATCGAGCCGCCGGTGTCCGATCCCATCCCTGCCGCGGCGAGGCCGAAGGCGACCGAGGCCGCCGCGCCCGACGAGGAGCCGCCAGGTGCCAGTTCGGGATCGTTGATGTTGGGTGGCGTTGCCGTCACCGGGTTGATCCCGAGGCCGGAGAAGGCGAGCTCGGTCATATGCGTCTTGCCGAGGCAGATGAGGCCGGCCCGGGTCGCGGCGGCCAGCGTTTCCGCGTCCTGCTCGGGCACCCGCCCGGCGAGCAGGCCCGAGCCGGCCTCGGTCGCCGTGCCGGCGGTGTCGAAGAGATCCTTCCAGCTCACGGGCACCCCGTCGAGCGGGCTGCGGCGCAGGCCGGCACGGGCGCGTTCGGCGGCAGCCTCGGCCTCGGCGCGGGCGCGGGGTGCCGTCGTGCGCGAATAGATGGCGGCGGAGTCGGGATGGGCGTCGATCGCGGTGAGATAGGCCTCGGTCAGCGCGCGCGGGTCGATCGTGCCGGCCTCGATACCACGCCCCAGATCCGCGGCGCTCAGCCACAGCCAACTGTCCGACATTCCCGCCACTCCCTGCGATTCCGCCGGCACCCTAGCGAGCCGATTGACGGTGGACAATCGGCGAAGGCCGGGGCTAGCACTGCCCCATGCGGCATGACACCGAGGTTCTGATTGTCGGCGGCGGATTGAACGGGGCCGCGCTCGCGCTGGCGCTTGCCGCCGGGGGCGTGGCGAGCATCGTGCTCGATGCCGCGCCGCGCCAGATCCGCACCGATCCGGATTTCGACGGCCGCGCTTATGCGCTGGCGCTGACCTCGCGGCGCATGCTGGCGGCGCTGGGCATCTGGCGGGCGGTCGAGGCCGAGGCGCAGCCGATCCTCGAGGTCAAGGTCAGTGACGGTCGCCCGGGCGAGGGGGCCTCGCCCCTGCATCTGCATCTCGACCATGCCGAGATCGACGAAGGCCCGATGGGGCACATGATCGAGGACCGCCACCTGCGGCGGGCGCTGATCGCGGCCATGGATGCCGATGAGCGGATCGAGCATCGTGGCGGCGTGCGTGTCGTCGACCAGGCGGTCGAGGCGGGCGGTGCGTCGGTCACGCTGGAGGACGGCACCCGTCTCACCGCGGCACTGGTCGTCGGCTGCGACGGCCGCGGCAGCGCGGTGGCGCGCCGTGCCGGCATCGGGCGGCTGGGCCATGACTATGTCCAGACCGCGCTCGTCTGTGCGGTCGAGCACGAGCTGCCGCACCGCGGCATCGCCCATCAGCTGTTCCTGCCCGCCGGCCCGCTGGCGATCCTGCCGCTGCCCGGCAACCGCTCCTCGATCGTCTGGACCGAGGACCGTGCCCGTGCCGAGGCGATCGCGCGGCTGGAGCCGGAGGCTTATCTCGCAGCGCTGCACCCGCGATTCGGCGATTTCCTGGGGCAGATCCGCCTCGCCGGCGGGCGGCATCGCTATCCGCTCGGCCTGACGCTGGCCGAGAGCTTCACCGCGCCGCGGCTGGCGCTGGCTGGGGATGCGGCGCACGGGATCCATCCGCTGGCCGGGCAGGGGCTGAACCTTGGCCTGCGCGACGTCGCGAGCCTGGCGCAGGTGCTGGTCGATGCGCGCAGGCGGGGACAGGATCTCGGCGCGGCGGATGTGCTTGACGACTATGCCCGCTGGCGGCGGGCCGACACCGCGCTGATGGTCGGGGCGACGGACGGGATCAACCGCCTGTTCTCCAACGACAACCCGCTCCTGCGCCTGGGCCGCGATCTCGGCCTCGGGCTGGCGAGCCGACTGCCCCCGCTGCGCCGGGCGCTGATCCGCGAGGCAGCCGGCCTGACGGGCGAGCTTCCCCGGCTGATGCGCGGCCGCCCGATCTGAGTGGCGCGCAACGAGGCGCAATTTCCGCTGGACAGCGCGCCCCGGCTGACCTACTCAACCGCCGCATCCGATGGCATCGCCATCGCGGGCCCGGGTAGCTCAGGGGTAGAGCAGCGGATTGAAAATCCGCGTGTCGGTGGTTCAAATCCGCCCCCGGGCACCAGACACCCTGCGGTTGTGAAGCTGCAGGCTGTCATCGCGTACGGCGAGACCGACGCGCCCGAGAAAATGGCGTAAAATCAATGTTTCGGCGGCAATCACGTCAGAAGATTGTGCATAGAGCATATGCCCGGTCAGACACTTTGGGGTAGGATTGGGGAGTGAATCTCTTCCGCACTCCCCAAATCCGAAGACCACGTGGAACCGAACAACCAATGCCTCTGACGGGCTTGCGGTACCGGGCGGCTCGTCCTACCGAGCGGCAGGTCAAGATGCTCGCCGGACGCGGGCGGTATCTTCTGGTCCGCCCGTCGGGATCGAAGTGATGGCCTCACCGCTACCGGCATGAGGGGCGAACCGTCGACGACACGATCGGCGAATACCCCAGTCTGACGCTGGCCGCAGCACGGCGCAGTCGTGACGCCGCCCGCGCCCTGCTGGCAGACGGCCGGAACCCGCGAAACCCGGATCGGGGTGCTCCGGAGCACAGTGACCCGAGCCGCCGTTTCGCCGCAGTGGCCGACGAGTGGTTCGACATCGCCAAGCGGCCCTTGCTCGAGCCGCGGACGGCCGACCGGCAATGGGCCAGGATTTCAGGCGTCCTCGATGAAATCGGCGCGATGGACATCGGCGAAATCAGGTCCGCCGATGGTCTTCGCGCCCTGAGGGCGATCGAGAACCGTGGCGCCGTCTACACCGCGCGGCGGGTGCGCGGCATGGTTGCACGAACTTCCACATTGTGCGGTCGTCGACCCGACGCCCGCGCGCCTCCGAGAGCTCAGCCACCAGTCCGCGCAGGGTGAAGGCCGCGGCGGCCATCCGCTCCCGCAGCCAGGCCGCGTCCGCGTCCCGTATCGTCGGCGCCGCGAGGCCGCCCATCTTGTGTTGCGCTCTTCGGCACCCGAGCCGAGTTCGACAATTTGAGTCCGGCGCATGGGGCCGTCTTTCGCGCCGCGCCCGATGTTGACCGGAAATCGCACGTCATCGAACGCCATCACATGGCCCTGCGGCGGCGCGCGAAGGCCCGCTGGATATCCGCGCCGATCTGCGCGCGAGACCGCCGGAACGAGCCGACGTCCTGCGCCTGGATGGTGACGCAAACCGAGGCCGCACGGTCCGGTTCACGATGAATCGCCCGGGGACATACGCGCGCTGATTGTGAGCATTGACACCTTCGCCTACAGGCATCGCGATTGCATCGAACGATGCCTCAACTGCCTCAAGCACTTCCGGCGCTTCACCACCCGCTATGATCGGCGAGCCAGCCATTTCACTGGCTCTGTACTCCTTGGTACCGCCATGATCTGAATGTGCTGAATGACCGATCGCTCGTAAGGGTAGGCCACCGGCCCCCGGAATGCGGCGAAGTGGGAAAGGGCGGTCAAGATCCGGCCTGCGGCCTTTACGCAAGTGCATTATGATGCCCATACCGCAGCCAAAATCACCGACACGGCCTGTCTCGACGGCTAAGGTTCATCAGCGCCGATCGGCTGTGAGCGTGGAACTGGGAGACAGAAATTGCTGGACCTGAGGCGGCTGAAATACTTCGTCAGTATCGTCGACTGCGGATCCATGTCGGCGGCGGCGCGGGACCTCGGGGTGGCGCAACCCTCGCTCAGCCATCACATTTCGGAGCTTGAGCGCCTGGTGGGGTTCGAGCTTCTCGAGCGGTTGGCCCGGGGTGTGCGTCCCACCGAACGCGGGGCGATCCTGCTCCGCCACGCCCGTCATATCGTCGCCGAGGTCGACGAGGCCGAGCGGGCCATGCGAGCCCTGCGCAAGATGTCCGTGACGCGCCGGATCGTCCGGATGGCGCTGATCGCGTCCTGGGCGACGAGCTTCACCCCGGCCATCGTGCGCGAGGTCCATAGGCGCATGCCCGACACCACCCTGCAGATCCTGGAAGCGCGGCACGAGGAAGCGGTGCGGATGGTGGAAGCGGATGCGGTGGATCTAGCCGTGACCCTCTCGCCCGGCCAGGATCCGGTGGGGGAGCTGGTGGTGCGCGAGGAGCTGTGCCTGCTCTCTAGCGCCCCCGTGCCGCCGTCAGTTCGGGTTGCCGATCTGGCTGAGCAGCAGCTGTTGCTGCCGTCGCGAAGCAACCCGTTGCGGGCCACGATTGAAGAGGCAGCCCTGCGCGAGGGCGTGGCGCTGCCGGTGGCCATGGAGATCGACGGTCAGGATACCGTCAAGCGGGCTGTCCAGGCGGGGATGGGCGTCTCGATCCTGTCATTGAATTCGGTGACGGTGGAACGCGAAATGGGCACGCTGTTCGTCGCCCGCATCACCGATCCCGGGATCTACCGATCAACCTATCTGCGCGCGAGCCCCTCGGTGGAGAGGGAGATTTTCGAGATTTTCCGGGACATTCTCAGGGAAGTGAGCGCGGATGACGGAACGTCCGCCCAAGGTCACGCGAACCCATAGGGATTCACTATGGCATGGCTGGATAATCGCTATTTGTGATCGGCCCCTGCCCGCGGCAGAGTCCGCTCCAATCAGACATGTCTGGGAGGACATAATCATGCGCATTGCAGGCGCCACTGCCCTTTCGATCGCTGCGATCATCGCAAGTGCCGGTTTTGCCGCAGCCGAGTACCCCGAGCGTCCGATCACGCTGGTGGTCGGTTATCCGGCAGGCGGCGGTACCGACATCCAGTCGCGCGCGCTGGTGCCCTATCTGGAGAAGGCGCTGGGCCAGCCGGTCGTGGTCGAGAACCGCGAGGGGGCCAGCGGCCTGATCGGCGCGACCTACATTTCCCAGTCGGCGCCCGACGGCTACACCATCGGCGCGCTCAACTTCCCGTCGATGTATTCCCCGGTCGTGCAGGGGATCGCAACCTATGACGAGAATGCCTTCATCCCGCTCGCCAACCAGATCGGCGGCGATTCGGCGCTGACGGTTCACAAGAGCTCGCCGATCACCAGCGTCGAGGAGTTCGTCGAGCTGGCCAAGGCCAGCCCGCTGGTGGTCGGTGTGACCGGCGTCGGCCACCCGAGCCAGATCTCGGCGCTGCTCTTCGAGACGGCGGCGGACGTGGACCTCAACTTCGTCCCCTTCAACGGTGGAGGCCCTGCCCGGATCGCGATGCTGGGCAATCACGTGAACATCGGCTTCATGAACGTCAACGAGATCTTCGGCGACCATCGCTCGGGCGAGCTGCGGGTGCTCGCGACCTCGGGAGCGGAGCGCTCCGCGCTGATTCCCGACGTCCCGACCTTCAAGGAGCTCGGCTATGACGTCGAGTTCAGCCTGCTGGCAGGGTTCGGTGCGCCGGCCGGGTTGCCAGAGGACGTCGAGGCGAGGCTGGTCGAGGCGTTCCAGACCGCGCTGAACAACCCCGATTACATCGCGGATGCGACGCAGCGCGAACTGATCCAGTATCCGATGACGCGGGACGAGTTCTCGTCTGCGCTCGAGACCGGGTTCGTTGGTCTCCAGGAGATCTGGAATACCAAGCCCTGGACCAAATAGGTCCATCGAACTTTCATCTTTTCCATGCCGTCAAGGTCGATTGCCTCCCCCGATGGGGGCAATCGCTTCCCTGCGGCTATCCACCTGGAAGTCCCGCATATGCCCCACGTCTATCGAAGCTTCGAGCGCCCGTCGAAAGCCGACATCGAGACGGTCAACCGTTTCAGCCCGGCCACCATCCATGAAGCCCAGGGCAAGCTCGGGGCGGTCGACTACCGCATCAAACCGATTCAGCCCGGCCTGAAGATCTGCGGCCCTGCGATCACCGCGCAGTGCCACATCGGCGACAACCTGATGATCTTCGAGGCGATCAACCTCGCCCAGCCCGGCGACGTGCTGGTGGTCAGCGGTGGCAACAACCCCAACCAGGGTGGCTTCGGTGACGTTCTGGCGGCGGCCTGCATCGGCCGCGGCATCGTCGGCCTGGTCATCGATGCGGGCGTGCGCGACGGCGCAGGCCTGCGGGCGATCAAGTTCCCGGTGTTTTCGCTCGGGCTCTGCATGAAGGGCACGTCCAAGGACACGCTCGGCACGATCAACCATCCGGTGGTCATAGGTGGCGAGACGATCACGCCCGGCGACATCATCGTCGGCGACGACGACGGCATCGTCGTCGTGCGCGAGAAGGACATCGCCAAGCTCGCCAGGGCGTGCGAGGAGCGGGACGCGCATGAGAACGAGATGATGGCCCTGCACCGCGAGGGCCGCATGGATATCGAGGACCGCTACGCGATGATGCGCGCCAAGGGCTGCGTCTGGGCGGACTGATGACGGAGAAGAAGGCGATGACAAAGGCCCCACGCGGACCACGGGTGACGAACGATCTTCTCGCGGCCGGATTCCTGCTGGCCTGCGCCGGCGCCTTCTTCCTGCTCTCGGGCAACCTAACGACCGGCACGCATTTCCAGCCGGGCGCGCGCTATATGCCGCTAGGGATATCGGCGCTGCTGGCGGGACTTGCCCTCGCCATCGCCCTGCCGGAGCTGACGGGTCGCGTGTCCGGCGTGCCGTTCGAATGGCCCCGGGCGCGGCCCTTTCTCGCCGTGCTCGGGATCTTCGCCTTCGCGCTGCTGATCGAGCCGCTCGGGTTCATTCTCGCCTCGCTGGTGATGATCGTCATGGCCTTCGCGGCCTACGGCCGCCCGCGGATCATCGAGGTGGCGGGGCTCGCGACGGTCCTGATCGGGGCCTGCATCCTCATCTTCGTCGTCGGCCTCGGCCAGCGCTTTCCGCTCCTGCCGTGATGGATACGCTCGCAAACCTCGCCCTCGGCCTCGAGGTCGCCATCACGCCGGTCAATGTGCTCTATTGCCTGCTCGGCGTGACGCTCGGAACCATGATCGGGATCCTGCCCGGCATCGGACCCTCGGCGACCGTCGCGCTGCTCTTGCCGATCACCTACACGATGCCCGACACGGCCGCGCTGATCATGCTCGCGGGCATCTTCTACGGTGCGCAGTACGGCGGCTCGACCACGGCGATCCTCGTCAACCTGCCGGGCGAGTCCTCGTCGGTCGTCACCTGCCTGGACGGGCATGCGATGGCGCGGCAGGGACGGGCGGGGGTTGCCCTGGCCACGGCGGCGCTCGGCTCGTTCTTTGCCGGCACCGTCGCGACCGTCCTCATCGTTGTGGTGGCCACACCCCTGTCGAAGGTAGCGCTGGCCTTCGGCCCCGCGGACTATTTCAGCCTCGTCGTCTTCGGCCTGCTGTTTGCGGTGCTGCTGTCGAGCGGCTCGGCGATCAAGGCGGTTGCCATGGTCGTTCTCGGGATCGGGCTCAGCCTGGTGGGGATCGACCCGACGTCGGGAGAGCAGCGCTACACCTTCGGCATTCCGGCGCTCTTCGACGGCATCGACTTCGTGGTCCTAGCGATCGGCCTGCTCGGCGTCAGCGAGATCCTCATCAACCTGCAGGGCGGAGCGGAGCGCCAGGTCAGCATCGCGCGCACCAGCAGCATGGTGCCCACGCGGACCGATGTGCGCCGCGCCATTCCGGCGGTGGTGCGCGGCACGGCGCTCGGTTCGTTCCTGGGTGTTCTGCCCGGTGGCGGGGCGATCATGAGCTCGTTCGCGAGCTATGCGCTCGAGCGCAAAATCGCCCGCTATCCCGACGAGTTCGGCAAGGGTGCGATCGAGGGCCTCGCGGGCCCCGAGAGCGCCAACAACGCCGGGGCGCAGACGTCCTTCATTCCGCTGCTGACGCTCGGCATCCCCGCCAACGGGCTGATGGCGCTCCTGGTCGGCGCGATGATGATCCAAGGCGTCACCCCGGGACCCGAGGTCATCAACACGCGCCCGGACCTGTTCTGGGGCCTGATCGTCAGCATGTGGGTCGGCAACATGCTGCTGCTGGTGCTGAACCTGCCGATGATCGGCATCTGGGTCCGGCTGCTGAGCATTCCCTACAAGTATCTCTGCCCCGCGATCCTGATGTTCTGTGCAGTGGGCGCCTACGGCCTGTCGTACAGCGTCGTCGACGTGCTCTTCTGCGGCGTGTTCGGGCTGGTCGGGTTCTTCCTGCGCAAGATCGGCTGCGAGCCGGCGCCACTCGTGCTGGGCTTCGTGCTCGGTCCGCTGCTCGAGCAGAACCTGCGGCTGAGCCTGCTGATCTCGCAGGGCAACTTCATGACCTTCCTCACCAACCCGATCAGCGCGGTGCTGATCTGCGTGTCGGTTCTGGTGGTGATCGCCATGGCCCTCCCGTCGATCACGCGCAAGCGCGAGGTCATCTTTCAGGGCGATGACGACTGAGGCAGTGCGTTCCGGGTCGGCTTGCCCGGCCGGGTATAGCGCCAGTCGAGCTTCGCCGCCGGGGTGAAGGCCAGAACCGCCGCGGAGGTGAACTCGGCGCCGTTGTCGTTGACGATCGCGCCGGGTCGAGCGATGAGCGCGTCCATCTCGTGCACCACTAGTTTGCCGCTCAGCCAGGTGTCCGGGACGGCGGCGAGGCACTCCTTGGTCACGTCGTCGATGATGGTCAGCACCCGGAACCGCCGGCTGTTGGCTAACTGGTCGTGGACGAAGTCCGTCGACCAGCGGCAGTTGGGGCCGTCCGGCTTCGGGATCGGCGTGCGCGAGCGCTCGCGCAAGCCGGACGAGGCGCGTAGCATGGTCGAGCGGGTACGCCCCGCCGTCCCCGCACCTGCGAACCCTTCGCCCGCGAGCCGTGGCCGGGGCACGAGGTCCGGGGGAACGACACCGGGCATTTCCCCCTTCCGTCCGTCGCGCCTCATCTCGTCGAGGGCCGCGCGCATCTCGCCGGCCAGAATGTCCTCCGGCGTCTCCGCCCGGCGGCTGTCCTGCAGCAACCGAGCCTCACCAGCGGCGGCTTCGTCGGCCATATAGAGGGGCAGGGTGCCGTGCGGCTGTGCTGTGCGCATGGCACGGTCGGCGACCGCCTCGCCCCAGATCCGGTCGATTTCGCGCTCGAGGCGGTCCGCGTCGATTCTGTCGACCGTGCATTTGATCGGCCAGAAACGTCGGCCACCGGTGGCGTCGCGGAGGTAGTCGTTGTCGTTGGTCGAGCCCATGAACACGCGCTTCCGCGGGAAGTCCTGCACGAGCCGCCCGTAGGCCGGGCGCGCGCCGTCCACCTGGCGGGACACCATCGCCTTGATCGAGGCCGTCTCGGCCTTGGAGAAGCCTTGCAGCTCGGGGATCTCGCAGATCCAGCCACCCTGCAGGCTCTCCGCGAACGACTTGTTGTCGTCGAAGCCGCACGTGAGTTCGCACCCCCAGGCTTTGCCGATCGCCTCGATGAAGGTGGACTCCTTCAGTCCCTGGTTGGGCGCCGGCCTGCCGCGCTGGCACCGCACGGACGAGACCACGGATCTGATGCTGCGCCTTGTCGCGCCGGGCAGGGCTGTCAGCGCAACGCCCGGCTGGCTCGTGCGCGAGGCCAAAAGGGTCAGGAGCGCGCGCCTTGGACAAGGCATCGCCAAGTCCATCCACCTCGGCCTGCGCACGGGCGGCCGGCCCGAATACAAGCGCGGGCTGCCGGAGCTGGCCGCGCTGACAAAAGTCTAGGACGGCCGTTCCCACTCCGGCGCGACAGACAGGGCGATGCTCTGGTCCAGCGCCTCGAACGCTGCAAGCCCGATGGTCTCGTAGAGTTCCTTGCGGGTCTGCATCCGGTCCAGCATGGCCGTCGTTGCCCCGTCGCGGGCCAGTGTGGCGTAAAGCTCTTCCTGCGCCTTGTTGGCGACGCGCAACGAGGAGACGGGCCAGATCACCATGTCATAGCCCAGCTCTTCAAACGCCGAGGCGGTCAGCGTCGGGGTGCGGCCAAACTCGGTCATGTTGGCCAGCAGTTTCACACCAGGCAAAGCTGCGCGGATTTCGCGGAACATCTCGACGGAGGTCAGCGCCTCTGGAAAGATCGCGTCGGCCCCGGCCTCGACATACATCCTCGCGCGGGCCGCGGCGCCCTCGATCCCCTCGCTGGCCGCCGCATCGGTGCGAGCGATGATCACCAGGTCGCGCCGGGCGCGGGCGGCGGCGGCGACCTTGGCGGCCATGTCGGCGGCGCTGGCCAGTTTCTTGTCGTTTAAGTGCCCGCATTTCTTGGGCAGAAGCTGGTCTTCCACATGGACCGCCCCCGCGCCCGCGTCCTCGAACGTGCGCACCATGTGCATGACGTTCAGCGCCTCGCCATAGCCGGTGTCGCCGTCGACCAAGAGCGGCAGGCCAGAGGCGCGGGCGATCTGGCGGATGAAGAAGGCGACCTCGTCCACGGTGATGATGCCGAGATCGGGCAGGCCCATCGAGGCGGTCATCGCTGCCCCGGACAGGTAGAGCGCGTCAAAACCTGCGGCCTTTGCCTGAAGCGCGGCCATGCCGTTGTGGGCGCCGGGAAGGCGCAGGATACCGGGACGGTCAAGGGCTTCGCGGAATCGACCGCCGGCGGATCCCTTCGGCAAATCCGCGGCAACGAGATAGGGCATATCGGTCTCCTCAGGCGGCGCGCGAGTGTTTTTGCCCACGTTCGGACAGCGGGACAAATGCACGGTTCTCGGGGCCGGTATAGACCGCCGAAGGGCGGATGATCTTGCCATCCGCACGCTGTTCTATCACATGCGCGCCCCACCCGGAGGTCCGGGCAATCACGAAGAGCGGCGTGAACATCGCCGTGGGCACGCCCATTAGGTGATAGGAGACGGCGCTGAACCAGTCGAGATTGGGGAACATGCCGCGCGCCTCGGCCATCACCGTCTCGATCCGTGCGGCAATGTCGAAAAGCCGAGTGTCGCCCGCCCCTTGCGCAAGGCGCTGCGCCACGCACTTGATCACCACGTTGCGCGGGTCGGCCACGGTATAGACCGGATGGCCGAAGCCGATGATGATCTCTTTCTCCTGAACGCGCCGGCGAATGTCCTCGCCCGCGTGATCCGGGTCCTTGTAACGCGACTGGATCTCGAAGGCGACCTCGTTCGCCCCGCCATGTTTCGGCCCGCGCAGGGCGCCGATGGCGCCGGTGATCGCCGAATACATGTCCGAGCCGGTCGAGGCGATGGAGCGCGCAACAAAGGTCGAAGCGTTGAATTCGTGCTCTGCATAGAGGATCAGCGAGGTCTGCATCGCGCGGATATGCGCCTCCGACGGCGCGCGCCCGTGCAGCAGCCGCAGGAAATGCTCCGCGACGGAGGTCTCGTCGCCCTCGACGTCGATGCGGCGCCCATTCTGGGCAAAATGATGCCAGTAAAGCAGCATCGAGCCCAGCGAGGCCATCAACCGATCCACAATCTCCCGCGCGCCCGCGGGCCCATGGTCATGCGCCTCGGGCAGCGCGCAGCCGAGCGCCGAGACCCCGCTGCGCATCACGTCCATCGGGTGGGTGGCGGCGGGCAAGAGCTCCAGCACCTGACGAACCGTCGCGGGCAGCCCGCGCAGGCGGGCGAGTTTCGTCTGATAGGCCGCAAGCTGCGCCGCATCCGGCAGGTCGCCATGCACCAGCAGATAGGCTATCTCCTCGAATGTGGCGGCCTCGGCAATGTCGAGGATGTCATAACCGCGGTAATGCAGATCATTGCCGCTGCGCCCGACCGTGCACAGCGCGGTGTCCCCGGCCTCGATGCCCGAGAGTGCCACGGATTTCTTGGGTTTCGGTGTCATCTGAACCTCCCTCAAGCCTTGAAATCGAAGATGCCAGACGGCCGCGCCGCGCCCAGTTTCGTGGGATCAACAGCAACATTCAGCGCGCCCAGATCTCCAGCTTTCAGCTCCACGAGCCGTTCGGCAGCGTCAAGGAACCGCTGCTTCTCGTCTGGGGCGACAATGCCCTCGGACAGGGTCAGGAACTTGCGGACGTAATGCTCGCGCACGAAGGGCCGTGCGCCATCGGGATGTGCATCGGCCAGCGCCAGCTCATCCTCGATCACCCGGCCGTCCTTCATCGTGACGACGACGCGCCCGCCAAAGGCTTTTTCCTTCGGATCGCGGGCGTGGTAACGGCGCGTCCATTCAGGGTCTTCCAGCGTGGAAATCTTGTGCCAGAGCGCCACCGTCTCGAGGCGGTTTGCACGCTCGGGGGCATAGGATTTCTCGTGATGCCAGCCGCCATCCTCCAGCGCCACCGCGAAGATGTACATGATCGAATGGTCCAGCGTCTCGCGGCTGGCCTTCGGGTCCATCTTCTGCGGATCGCCCGCACCTGTGCCGATGACGTAATGGGTGTGGTGGCTGGTGTGGATGACGATGCTCTCGATCGCGCCAAGATCGCCGATCTTCGGCCCCATCCGGCGCGCAAGGTCGATCAGCGCCTGGCTTTGATATTCCGCCGAATGCTCCTTGGTATAGGTGTCGAGGATCGCACGTTTGGCCTCGCCGGGTTCGGGCAGCGGCACATGGTAGACTGCGCCAGGGCCCGAGAGCAGATAGGCGATGAGGCCATCCTCGCCCTCCCAGGCCGGGCTGGGGGCGCCCTCGCCGCGCATCACCCGGTCCACCGCCTCGATGGCCATCTTGCCCGCGAAGCCGGGTGCATAGGCCTTCCACGAGGAAATCTCGCCCTTGCGGCTTTGCCGCGTGGTGGTGGTGACGTGCAGCGCCTGCTGGACGGCCTGATAAATCGTCTCGGCGTCGAGCCCGAGAAGCGTGCCGATGCCAGCCGCCGCCGAGGGCCCGAGATGGGCGATATGGTCGATCTTGTGCTCATGCAGGCAGATGCCGCGTACGAGGTTGACCTGGATCTCATAGCCAGTGGCCAGCCCCCGGATCAGATCGGCACCGGATTTTCCGGTGTGCTGGGCGACGGCGAGGATCGGCGGGATGTTGTCGCCGGGATGCGAATAGTCCGCGGCAAGGAAGGTGTCGTGGAAATCGAGTTCGCGCACGGCGACGCCATTTGCGTAGGCCGCCCATTCCGGGCTGACGCGGGTCTTGGCCGGCATCCCAAAGACGGTCGCGCCTGACGCGCTGGGATGGCACAGCGCCTGCGCGCGGGCCGAGGCCACTGGGCGGCGCGCCAGCGAAGCGACCGCGACGGCGGCGTTGTCGATGATCCGGTTGATGATCATCTCGGTCACGTCCGCCTCGACTGCGACCGGATCGGCAGCGACGCGCGCAATCTTCCAGGCAAGCTGGTCTTCGCGCGGCAGGTCTTCGGCCGATTTGTATGTGCGGACGTCGTGGGTCTTCATGCGGTCTTCTCCAGTGCGGGAACAGGGACGGGGCGGCCATCGTCGTCGACGGCGACCATGGTGAATGTGGCCTGTGAAACAGGGCTGCTGCTGCCCTCCTCAGGCCGTTCGCAAGCGCCGCTCACCTGGACTTTCATCGAGCTGCGCCCGACGCCGGTAACCGATGCGCTTAGCACAAAAAGGCTGCCCATCGGCACCGGAGCGTCGAACCGGGCCTCGTGACACGCGGCCAGCACGACCTTGCGGCGCGCATGGCGGCTGGCGGCAACGAAGGCCGCCCGCGTCATCAGCGACAGGCCGCGCCCGCCAAAGAGCGTGCCGTAATGGTTTGCCTGATCGGGCAGGATCATTTCAGTAAGAATCGTCGGCTCGGGCATGGCGTCTGTTTCACAAGATTTGCAAAACAGGCTTTTCACAAACCGGGAACTGAATTAAACTACTGAAAAAGCACGATATTGCGAAGGAATGTTCGCAAAGTTGCGAATATTGCGAAGGCCGAAAGTATGAAAAAGACCTTCATGGGCGTACGCCTGCGCGTGCTGCGCGAAGAACGCGCCCTGACGCAGAGCGGGCTGGCGAAGATGCTCGATATCTCCCCCAGCTATCTCAACCAGATCGAACGCAACCAGCGCCCGCTTACGGTGCCCGTGCTCTTGCGCCTCAACGAGGTGCTGGGCCTCGACGTGCAACTGTTCGCCGAAGGGGATGAGGCGCGGTTGGTCACGGACTTGCGCGCAGCCCTTGGCGATCAGGGCGAAGCGCCCGGCACGGCAGAACTGCGCGAACTTGCCGCCAACATGCCGGGCATCGCGCGCGCGATCATCGCTCAGCAGCGCCGATTGCGTGAGGCGACGGAGCGCGCCGACCTCTTGGCTGAGCGGGTCTCGGGTGGGGCGGGTGTGCCGATGCCGCCGACCGCCTTTGAGGCGGTGCGCGACTGGTTCTATGAGCGGCGCAATTACATCGGCCTGCTGGACGAAGCCGCCGAGGCGATCGGCGATGGCCTGCCGCCTGGCGCCATGAGTGAGGGGTTGGCGGCGCGGCTGGCGGGGCGCCACGGTGTGAAGATCAGGATCGACGAAGACGGCGCCACCCTGCGCCGATACGACGAGGGCGCGCGCGTCCTGCTTCTTGCCGCGTATCTGTCGTCGGGACAGCGCGCCTTTCAGATCGCCGTGCAGCTGGCCTTCCTTGAACAGGAGGCGGCCATCGCACGGTTGGTGGGCGACTCGGGCCTTGATCCCGAAGCGGCCCTGCAACTGCGCATCGGTCTGGCCAGCTATTTCGCCGGCGCGGTGATCCTGCCTTATAGAGCCTTTCTCGAGACGGCCGAGGCGCGGGGCTACGACATAGAACTTGTCGCAAGGCACTTTGGGGTAGGTTTCGAGACAGCCTGCCACCGCCTCTCCACCTTGCAACGGCCGGCCGCGCGCGGCGTGCCCTTCTTCTTCATTCGGGTCGACCGGGCGGGCAATATCTCGAAAAGGCAATCGGCAACCGATTTCCATTTCTCGCGGTTCGGAGGTTCCTGCCCACTCTGGAAGGTCTATGAAGCTTTCGCGCGCCCGGGCGAGGTGCTGACCCAACTGACCGAGATGCCGGACGGGCGGCGCCATCTTTGGATCACGCGCACCGTCGAACAGGGGCCGGGGGGCTATGGTGCCGAGGTCAAGCAATTCGCCGTGGCGCTTGGCTGTGATCTCGCCCATGCCGACCGGCTGGTTTATGGAAGGGGGTTCGATGCCAAGTCCGCAGGTGCGGTGACGCAGATCGGGCCGGGGTGCAAGCTTTGCGAACGCGAGAGCTGCCGACAGCGCGCCTTCCCGATGATTGGGCGACCGCTCGCCGGGACGGAGACGCAGCGCAGCTTTGCTCCCTATTCGATGCGCCCGGAAGCGTGAACGCTCAGCCCGCTGTGTCGTCCTTGCGGTAATACATCGTGCCGATCTCGATCGGGTCGCGGCCCACCTCGCGGCGGTGTCGGTTGGTGTCGCGCAGGGAATAGACGCAGCCGCAATATTCCTGCTGATAGAATTCTTCGCGCTTGGAAATCTCGATCATCCGGCTCGAGCCGCCGCCCTTGCGCCAATTGAAATCCCAGTAGTCCAAGCCGTCATAGGGTGCGACGGCGCGGGCGCCGCAGCCGTTGATCTGGTTCATGTCCTTCCAGCGGGAGATGCCAAGCGACGAAGTCATCACCGGAAAGCCGTTCTCATGCGCGTAGAGGGCGGTGCGTTCGAACCGCATGTTGAAGCACATGGTGCAGCGGATGCCGCGCTCTGGTTCCCACTCCATCCCCTTGGCGCGCGCGAACCAGTTGTCGGTGTCGTAGTCGGCATCGACAAAGGGCACCCTGTGCTTTTCGGCAAAGCGGATGTTCTCGTCCTTGCGCAGCAGGTATTCCTTCTGCGGGTGTATGTTGGGGTTGTAGAAGAAGATCGTGTAGTCGATTGCGCTTGCGGTCATCGCCTCCATCACCTCGCCCGAACAGGGCGCGCAGCAGGAATGCAGGAGCACCTTGCGATGCCCGCCGGGAGGGGAAAGATCGGGGCGTTGCGTGTCTATCATGACACGGCGATATCATCATTGAGGTGCAACAAGAAGTGGCGTGACGAGCCATCTGGCCGTCTCCGGGCGCAAAAAGGGCCGAGACGGGAGAAAGCTGCACAAATTCAAGCGCGTGGGTTTCCCTCGCGGCTGACTCTGGTTCTCTCCTGCTTGGAGAAGGTTCGACGTCAGGCCCATGCCACTTGCCCTCGCGAAAGCGTTCTCCATTGACTTTTCCCCCCGGTATCCGGGCCATTGCGAGCTGGAATCTTCCGTCCTTAGATCGACGAGGACGAAGACCCAATGAAGCAGAAGCGTTTCAGTGATGAGCAGGTGATCGGCGTGCTGAAGCAGCACGAGACCGGCGCCAAGGTGGACGACATCTGCCGGCATCAGAAGCGCCGGCCGCCGGTGGTGTCGCGTAGATAGTCCCCCTCGTTGGTCGACCCGATGAACACGCACTGCCCGGGGGAAGTCCTGCAGCAGCCGCTCGTAGGAGAGCCGCGCCCGGTCGACCTGGCGGGAGGCCACGGCCTTCAGGGGCGTCGCGAACCCGACGCGCCCGCGATCGATGTGGACGACATGCTGCTATGGCCAATTGCCGCGTAGGTGATCATCGCGTACTCGCCATCCTCCAGTATGCGGGCACGGCGCGGTCACGCTCGAATTTATATAATAAAATCAATTAAATAAAAGCTTCCCCCGGGCGCCACCAACCAATTGATAGCGTTAATATTCTCGCGGCCATTTCCGGTTGCCGTCCATTGCCTGACACTTTCTGTGCGACGTTCCTTCTCCGAGTGACGCTGTTGTTTGACACCTGATCTTGCACGAAAGCGGAAGAGCGGGGGCTTGGGCGGAAGAGGCCGGAAGGCGGCCGTGATCGCAGGTCGCCCGCGGCGCCGTTATTCAACGTGCTTGATCGCCGCCCACCGGCAGGCGACGATGTCGTTTAGCGCGAATTCTGCGGAAGCCGCCTTCCATGAAGGGATGCCCATGACACTTCACTCCACCAACTCGATGAACCGTGTGCTGGCGTTGTGCGCGGGGGTGATCGCCGCCGCGCTGCCGCTGATGACGACCGCGCAGGAGATGACACCGATGGACCCCCGGCTGACCACGCCGGGAGTTTTGACGGTAGCCACCGGTGATCCGGTATATCCGCCGTGGATGCTGAACAACGATCCCGCCGGCGGCGAAGGGTTCGAGAACGGGCTGGTCTATGCACTCGCGGCGGAAATGGGGTTCGCGCCTGAACAGGTCGTCTGGGTCGGCGAGACCTTCGATCAGGCCATTGCGCCTGGTGCGAAATCCTACGACTTCGCGATACAACAGATTTCCGTGACCGAGGCGCGGGCGCAGATCGTCACCTTCAGCCAGGTCTATTTCCAGCCCGACAAGGCGGTCATCGCCCTGCCAGGTACGGCCGCGGAAGCCGCCACCAGTTTCGAGGACCTGCGCGCGCTTCGTTGGGGGGCGGTCATCGGGACCACCGACAACGACTATCTCGTCAATATCCTCGGGGTCGAGGATGCGGCGATCTACAACGAACAGGTCGACGTGTTCCAAGCGCTGCAGGCGAGCCAGATCGACGCCACCCTCGCCGCGCTGCCCACCGCGCTTTATGTGACCGCGGTCCAGGTGCCCGAGGCGGGCATCGTGGCGCTTCTGCCCGCCGACGCGAACGACAACGGCCATGGCCTGCTGTTCGAGTTCGGAAATCCCCTCGTAGCTTGGGTCGACGAGGCGCTGAGCACGATCATCGAGCGCGGCGTGGTGGACGATCTGGTCGCCACCTACCTCGTGGCTGACCCGGGCCTGCCGATCATCCGCGAATGACCGACGCGGCGCCGTCGCGCGCAGCCGAGGATCCGGCGCGGCGGGGCCCACCTCCGCCGCCGCCCCGCCGCGGCTTCGACTGGGGTGCGGCGGCCATGCCCATGGGCATCGGCGTGCTCAGCGTCGTCGTGGTTTTCGGTCTGCTCGGGTGGGCAGTGACTTCGGCTGAACAATGGCCGCGCATCAAGCTGCAGTTCTTCAGCCTGGATGCCATGATCGCCGCCTTTCCCCGCGTGCTCCAGGGCTTCTGGGTCAGTCTCCAGGTCTGGATCACCGTGCTGGCCTGCGTCCTGGCCTGGGCGCTGGTGCTGGCGGTTGTCAGATCGCTCCGTGCGCCCTGGTTCGCCCCCTTCCGGCTGATGGTCGTGATCTACATCGACACCTTCCGCGGCGTGCCGGTCCTGCTGCTGGTGCTTCTGTTCGGCTTCGGCATCCCGGCGCTGAACCTGCCCGGCCTGCCCAACTCGGGCCTGTTCTGGGGCTCGGTCGCCATGGTGCTGAGCTACGCGGCCTATGTCGCCGAGATCTACCGCTCGGGCATCGACGCGGTCCACGAGGGCCAGCGTGCGGCGGCGAAATCGCTGGGGCTGGGCGAGTGGCAGACGCTGCGCTACGCGATCCTGCCGCAGGCGCTGCGTAACGTGACGCCCGCATTGATGAACATCGTCGTGGCGCTGCAGAAGGACGTGGCGTTGCTGTCGGTGATCGGCGTGCGCGACGCGGTGCGGGAGGCGCAGATCTACACCGCATCCACCTTCAACTATTCCTCGCTCGTCGTGGCGGCGGGTCTGTTTCTGCTCGCTACCGTCCCGATGGCACGATTGGCGGACTACCTGACCCGGCGCGACCGGGAACGGCGCCTGCAGATGGCGGGCTGAGCGCCGTGACCACCCCGATGATCGAGATCCACGACGTCACCAAGTACTTCGGGGACAAGCTGGTGCTCGACCGCGTCAGCCTGACCGTCAACCCTCACGAGGTGGTCTGCCTGATCGGGGCGTCGGGTTCGGGCAAGTCCACGCTTCTGCGTTGCCTCAACCGCCTGGTCGAGCACGATTACGGCACCATCCGGCTCGACGGTTTGCCCGTCGACGACGCGGCATTCGGCAAGACCGGACTGCAAAAGCGCGTGGGGATCGTGTTCCAGTCCTACAACCTGTTCCCGCACATGACGGTTCTGGACAACATCACGCTCGCCCCCCGCCGGGTGCATCGCCAGCCGCGCGCCGAGGCGGAGGCGCACGGGCGCGAGGTGCTGGCGCGCTTCGGCATGGCCGGTTTCGCCAGTTCCTATCCCGAGCAGCTGTCTGGCGGTCAGCAGCAGCGCGTCGCCATCGCCCGTGCGCTGATGACCCGGCCCGATGTGCTGCTGCTGGACGAGATCACCGCGGCGCTCGACCCGGAACTCGTGGGCGAGGTGCTGGCGATCATCCGCGGTCTCAAGGATGAGGGGATGACCATGGTGATCGTCACCCACGAGATGGGATTCGCGCGCGACTGCGCCGACCGGGTGGCGTTTCTCGACGGTGGTGTGATCCTTGAGGAAGACACGCCCGCCCGCATTTTCGAGGCCCCGCAGGCCGCGCGAACGCAGGCCTTCCTGCAACGCATAATCGCATCGGGCAGGCTGTAGTTGGCGCCGTCGCTCTGAAGCAGCCAAAACCTCGGGCGCTGAGGCCGGTCAAAGAACGCGTTCGCTCAAGGGGTTGGCTGGGGAACCTGGATTCGAACCAGGACTAACGGAGTCAGAGTCCGTGGGTCTACCGTTAACCTATTCCCCAACTGGACCCCTCACTAAGGAACTCTGACGGGGAGTTCAAGGGCAGACCCGCACGGACAGGCGGAGGATGGCCTCTTGGCCGACGAGACGGTTAACCCTTCGGAGGCGGCGGAGTTCGGCGAGACGCGTGGCGCGGCATGGTGGCCGGCTCAGCGTGCCCGCCCCGGCCCGCTCTCGCTCAAAGCACTCCGAAGCGGCGGAATACGTCGCCGAGCTTCTCGCCCCGGCGCAGCGCCGCCAGCGTGTCGGCCTCGCCGACGGTGCGGGCGAAGGCCGCGGCCAGGACCGCCTCCTCGACCTCGCGAGGGACCACGACGACGCCGTCGGCATCGCCGACGACGAGATCGCCCGGGCGCACCGGGACGCCGGCGCATTCGACCGGCACGTCGATCTCGACCACCTCGCCGCGGCCCTTCGAATCGAGTGGGCCGATCCCGCCGTGAAAGACCGGGAAGCCGGCGGCGCGGATCGCCTGCACGTCGCGGACCATCCCGTCGGTCAGGCAACCCGTCGCGCCCCGCGCGATCGAGGCGGTGGTGAGCAGGCTGCCCCATGGCGCGATGCGCCGCGAACCTGCGCAGGCGAGCACCACGACGTCATCGGCGCCGAGGTCGTCCACCAGCGCGATCTCGAGCTCATAGGGGTTTACGCCCTCGCGGATCTCGAAGACCTCGCGGTAGAGCCCGGTGCGCGCGCGGCCCACCATCGGCCGGGTCTCGTCCAGCGGCCGGATCGTGGGCGGCAGCGCCTGGTGCCGGTGGCCGACACCGTCGAGCGCGTCGGAGATGAGCGCGGCGTTCAGCTCGGCGCGGATGCGCGCGATCAGCGGATCGGAACTGGCTGACATCTTGGCTCCAAGACGGGCGGGCGCGTGCGGCCGGGGCGGGGAATCAGGGCTTGCGGAACTTGTCGAGGCTGACCACAGCACCCTTTTCCGAGCCGCGATCGCGGGGCGCATCGCTCTTGGTTCCGTTGTCATCGGCGTTCCGGCGGTCGGCCGGGAACGGCAGGTCGGGGGCGTCATCGTCCTCCTGAGCCTCGAAGCGCAGCCCGAATTCCACGGAAGGATCGACGAAGGTCTTGATGGCCTCGAAAGGCACCACGATCGGCTCGGCCACGTTGCCGAAGTTCAGCGTCACGGTGAAGCGGTCCTTCATCACCGCTAGCCCCTCGAACCAGTCCTGCAGGACGATGGTCATGTCGGCCGGATAGCGGTCGCGCAGCGAGGCGGCCATGTCGACGCCGGGATGGGTGGTGTCGAAGGTGATGAAGAAGTGATGCTTGCCCGGCAGCCCGTCGCGCGCAACCTGCGAAAGCACCTCCGCCATAAGCTGGCGCAGGGCGCGATGCATGAGTTGGCCGTAGTTGATCGTCTTCGGCATGCGGGCTTCCGTCTTATCCTGAGCCAGACAATATCCTATTCGACCCCGGGGAAAAGGGGCAACCGCCCTGCCGTCGCCCGACCGGGCGCGCCGCCCGTCAAGGCCCCGTCAAGTTTAGGCACTTTTCGCGCGGCCGGGCGCCGTCCGCTAAGGCGGCGATAACCCCGAGCGGGGTAAACAGCGAATATCTCTGAACCCCTGGAGATCCCGCCCATGCCCCTCAGGTACGGCCCCCGGCCGCGCCGCACGCTCCTGCTGTGCCTCGCGCTCCTCTTCGCTCCGCTGGTTGCCGCTGCGGACCCGGCGGCAATCTGCGAGCGCGCGATCGCACGTGGGGCCCAGGGCTCGAACGTTCCCCAGTCGGTGCTGCACGCGATCTCGCTGACCGAGACCGGACGGCCGAGCGGCGGGCGGCTCCGGCCATGGCCCTGGGCGGTGAACCGCGAGGGCAGGGGGCACTGGTTCCAGGACCGCGAGAGCGCGCTCGCCTTCGCCAGGGCGAGCATTGCCGAAGGCCGGCGCAGCTTCGACGTGGGCTGCTTCCAGATCAACTTTCACTGGCATGGCCACAACTTCCCCTCGGTCGAGGCGATGTTCGACCCCGACGTGGCCGCCGCCTATGCCGTGCGCTTCCTCGGTGACCTGCACGCCGAGACCGGCAACTGGTCGGCGGCGGCGGGGGCCTACCATTCCCGGACCCCTCATTTTGCCCAGATCTACCGCAACCGCTTCGACCGCATTCTCGCGGGCCTTGGCGGCCAGTCGCTGGTGGTCGCCGCGAATGACGAAGCCGGGGAGGCGGTGGAGGAGGCCGGGCCGCGCCGCAGCCGCGTGCGCATGTCGCGCGGGCCGCTGATCATCCGCGTGACGCGCGCCCCGCAAAACCCGGAAGGGCGGGTCGCCCAGGTGCAGGCGCATCGCCTCGAGAAGGCTGCCGCGTCGGACCCGCCCGAGGAGGAGCCGGCAGAGACGGTGGTCGCCGCGGCAGAGCCTGCGCCCTGGGTCGCGGCGGCGGGCGCGCGGGTGACCGGAATCCAGTAAGTCGAACGCCCCGAATGCCGAGTAAAATCCCTGCCAAATTCTTAAGGGCTGCTAAACGGAATCACACTAGCGTGATTCGGAAGGCTTCCGAATACCCGTCCGAAGTAGCGAGTTCTGGAGTGATCGGTATGACTGGTTTCATTGGCCTGCCGCGGCGTGTTCTGCAGGACCGCGCCGGCGCGACCGCAATCGAATACGCCTTCCTCGCGGCTCTGCTCGCCATCGCGATCGTCGGTTCGGCCATGGCCATCGGCAACGAGCTGTCGACGACCTTCCAGAACGTTGCGGAGAGCTTCCCCGGATCCTCGGCCGAATAGCCGGCGCGAGCCCACGCATGGCCGGTGCCTGCGCGGGTCGGTCGGGCATGTGTCGGTGAAGTAAACGCATAAGACGTTTGTTAATAAAAAAACTAACAACAGACTGACATCATTTAGGTGGTTTGTACAAAAGTATCTTTATTATTCAATTGATTGGTTTGCCTGTTGTGGTAGCAAGGCAAGACGTCAGAAGTACGTCCGGAACAACCGAGTAATCAAGTGAAGGAGTGAGAGACATGCTGAAGTTTACCAAGCGCCTCTGGTCCGACGAGGAGGGCGCCACCGCCATCGAATACGGCCTGCTCGCCGCGCTGGTCGCCGTTGCAATCATCCTGTCGCTGCAGGCCGTCAGCACCCAGCTGCGGGGCACGTTCACAGACGTGGCTACCCAGCTGGAGAACCGCAACGACGAGCCGGAGGGCGGTGGCGGCAACTAATTCCGCCGTCGCCTTTCGATCTCCTCACAGGGGCTTGGACCGAACATGCGCATCCTGTTGTTCATCTTCGCGGCGCTCGTCGCGGCCGGGGGCACCGGCTTCTATCTCTTCGGTCAGCTCCAGGCTGTGCCGCAGGCCCCCCCGGTCGTCGTCGAGGCCCCCAGGTCCAAGGAGGTCTTTGTTCCGGCGGCGGTGCTGGCCGCCGGAACCATCATTCAGCCGACCCGGCTTGCCCGGATGCAGATCGCGGAATCCGCCATCACGCCCGAAATGATCGTGGCGGACGAGGCCGGTACCGCCTTTCTGACCGGCGCCGTCCCGCGCCAAACGCTGCCGGGAGGCGTGCCGATCGCCCGCTCGGCCGTGGTGCGTCCCGGCGACCGCGGCTTCCTGGCGGCAGTGCTTCCTGCAGGCAAGCGCGCCATTTCGATCGCGATCAGCGAGACCGCCGGCATGAGCGGCCTGGTCCTTCCCGGCGACCGGGTGGACCTGATCCTGACCTATACCGTCTCCGGCGTGAACATCGACGCCGGCCGCGACATCCACGCCAGCGAGACCGTGGTGACCAACCTGCGCGTGCTGGCGCTCGACCACCGCACCGATGCCTCACAGTCCTTCATCGAGAAAGACGGTGTCATCGCCGCACCGCCGATCGCCCGCACCGCCACGCTGGAGGTGACCTCGCAGCAGGCCGAGGTGATCACGCTGGCCACCAATCTCGGCGATCTGGCGCTGGTGCTCAATTCCGTACGCGACGGCGGTGACGGCGACGGGATGGACGCGGGCATGGAGGTCGCGGAAGCCGCCGCTGCGCCGGCGACCCTTACCGATGCCATGACCGAGCCGCTGGCACTGCCGAGCTCGGCCCGCCGGGCGGCGGTGAGCGACGCGATCGGCTCGCGGGGGCTGACGCTCGATTCGGACGTCACCTCGCTCCTGCGCCGCGAGGTCAGCGTCGCGGTGCAGCCCGAGGCGCCCTCCGGCGCCAATCCCGTGCCGCTCCAGGACCGCAAGGCGCGCGTCCAGATCGTGCGCGGCACCGACAGCCGGGCGATCTCGCTCGGCGCCATCGAAGCCGGAACCGAGCCGACACCCGCCGCCGCTGCCGCCCCCACCGCGGACTGACGCGCGCGCCCCCCTCAAGGAGACAGAGCAGTGAACAGACCCCACCGCCGCGTCCGCGCTGTCCTTGCGGCGCTGCTGCTGCAGCCGCCGATCTGGATGGCGCCGGCCCAGAGTTTCGAGGTCCTCGCCCCCGAGCCCGACCGCACCGTGGCGATGCCCGTGGGCTCGGGCCAGCTGATCCGGGTCGACCGCGAGTTCTCCAGCCTCTTCGTCGCCAATCCTGATGTCGCCGATGTCGAGGTGAAGTCGCCGCGCCTGCTGTACCTGACCGGCGTGGGCGTCGGCGAGACCACGCTCTTCGCGGTCGACGACAACGACGACGTGCTGATGTCGGCGGTGATCAAGGTCACCCACAACCTCAACGCGCTCCGCGAGGGCGTCTCGCGCATCGCCCCGGGGCAGGGGATCACGGTGACCACGGTCGATCAGTCGCTGGTCATCACCGGCACCGCCGGCACGCCCGAACAGGCGGCCGACGTGATGCAGGTGGCGGGCCAGTTCGTCGACAACCCCGCGCAGATCGTCAACCGGATGAATGTGGCGGCGCCCACCCAGGTAAACCTGCAGGTGCGCATCGCCGAGGTGAACCGCAACGTCGATCGCCAGCTCGGCATCCGCTGGGGCGCCATGGGCGTCAGCACCAACGGCAATGCCCAGTGGGGCCTGGTTGGCGGTGGACTTCCGGGTGGTGGCGGTGCCGGACGGGGCGGGTTCGATGTGGGCCTGGGCTACAGCGGGCCGCGGTTCAACGTCGACATGCTGCTCCAGGCGCTGTCCGAGGAGGGCATGGTCACCGTGCTCGCCGAGCCCAACCTGACCGCGCGCTCGGGCGAGAGCGCGAACTTTCTGGCGGGTGGTGAATATCCCTACACGACCACCAGCCAGAACGGGACCAACACCGAGTTCAAGGACTTCGGCATCGGCCTGACCTTCACGCCCACGGTGCTCGACGGCAACCGCATCAGCCTGACCGTGGCGACCCAGGTCAGCGACCTGAACTTCTCCCACAACACCGACGTGCCCTCTCTGGTGTCGCGCCGGGCCGAGACCACTGTCGATCTCGCCAGCGGCCAGAGCTTCGCGATCGCCGGCCTCATGCAGAGCAACTCGGCGCAGAACGCCTCGCGGATGCCCGGCGTGAACAACCTGCCGGTGATCGGCGCCTTGTTCCGCTCGACCGGATTCAAGCGCGGCCAGACCGAGCTCGTCATCATCGTGACGCCGGTCATCGTGCAGCCGAACAATACCGCGCGTGTCCGCACCCCCGTCGACAGCTACGTGCCGCCGAACGACTTCGAGCGCATCCTGCTCGGCCGCTTCCAGAGCGAGAGTCCGCAGGCGACCCAGGTCCGCAACCGCATCGGCCAGCGCCGCCTCTATGGCGCGTCCGGTTTCGTCTTCGAGTGAGCGGGAGGAGCGTGAGATGATCGCAGGAACCCTTCTCTCCCGCCGCCTCGCGGCTTGCGCGGCCCTCGGGCTGATGGCCCTCGCGGGCTGCACGCCAGAGCCGCCGTACATCCCGACCTCGAGCTACGAGACCGGCCCGTCACAGCTCGCCTTCGCCGTGTACTTCCGCCAGGGCCAGCCCGACCTCGTGTCCGGGGAGGCTGCCCGCATTCGCGAGGTGCTGAACGATCTCCAGGTTCGTGCCGGCGACGATGTCTCGGTGCGCATCGGTGTCACCGGTCGGGCGCCGCTCGACGAAGGCCGGCTCGCCGCCGCCGCCGCCGCCATGGTGGGAACCCCGGCGCGAGTGCGCATCGTCGGCACCGAACCCGCGCCGCTCGGCGATGGGTTCAGCAACGTCGGCGTCGTCGAGGTGGTGCGCAACGGACGCATCCGCGTCGTCTGCCCCACGCCCGCCATCGACAGCTGGGAGCGCGACCGGCTGCTGGTCGATCCGCCCGTTGCCTGCGCCAATGCGCTCAACATTGCCAACATGGCCGCGCGGCCGGCGGATCTCGTGGCCCCGCGCAACCTGCGGGGCTCGGGCGGTGTCGCGAGCGTCGCTGCCGTCGAGCGCTACCGCACCGATCGCGTCAAGGCGATCGCGAACCTCGATTCGATGAACGGGGGGAACTGACCGCCATGGCCCAGGCAGCGAGAGCCGTCCAGCGCGGCATGGTCTTCGACGACGATCCAGCCGACCGCGAGCCCTTCGGCGCCTACGTCACCGACGAGGCGTCCGTCGCGGCGGCGCAGGCGATCGTCGGCCAGCGCAGCTGGTCCGCCTCTTCGGTGCGCAAGGGCGGTCTCTCGGCTGCCCTGCGCCTGCTCGGCGTTGCGCCCCCGCCGCGGTTCATGATCGTCGATGTCGAGGGTCTCGCCCTCGACGAGGTGGAACAGGGGCTGACCGAACTGACGCGGCTTGGCGCGCAGGTGATGGTGCTCGGCACCACCAATGACGTGAACTACTTCCGCCGCATCATGCGCACCGGCGCGCGCGACTATCTGGTCAAGCCGATTGATGCCGATACGCTGTCGGAGGTCTTCGTGCGGCTGGAGCAGCCCGGCGACGGCGTCAGCGCCCAGGGCCGCGTGGTGGGTTTCATCGGCGCGCGCGGCGGGGTCGGCTGCACCACGCTTGCGATCAACACCGCCTGGATCATGGCCGAGAAGCTGGCGCGGCGCACCTCGCTCGTCGACATGGACATCTATTCCGGCAACATCGCGCTCGCCCTCGACATCGAGCCCACGCGCGGTCTGCGCGAGGCCTTCGACGATCCCGAGCGCGTGGACGAGGTGTTCCTCCAGAACGCCATGGCCAAGTTCGGCAAAGGCCTGCACGTGCTCGCCACCGAAGAGGCCTTCGACGACGCCGTGCGCATGTCCGACGACAAGGTCCTCACCCTCGCCGACACGATGCGCGCGAACTTCGACATGTCGGTGCTGGACCTGCCGCGGCACTTCGTCATGCGCGAGCCGGCGCTCTTCTCGCGTTTCGACGACGTGGTCATCGTCTCCGAGCTGACGCTCCAGTCGCTGCGCGACACCAACCGGCTGGCGAAGCTCCTGTCTGCGCGCAACCGCCAGTCGAAGATCCACGTGGTCATCAACCAGGTCAGCCCCAAGCCCGACGTCACCGTGAAGGAATTCGAGGCTGGCATGGAGCAGAAGCTGCGCTGCGTCTTCGCCCTCGACACCAGGGCAATGGCGGCGGCGAGCCTCAAGGGCAAGCCGCTGGTCGTGGCCGACCCCAAGCACAAGATCATCGCCGATCTCCACAAGCTCTGCATCGAGCTCGCGGGCGTGCCCGAGGAGGTCCGTCAGACCTCGTTCTTCCGGCGGTTCAGGAAGGGGTAAGCCGGGATGGAAGACGGGTTCGACAAGGGCAGGATGACCGCCGGCGACGGCGACCTCGCGATGATGCGGGCGGCGGCCAGCGAGCGCGTCCGCCAGGCGCTCGGACCCGACGGGCTGGCGGGCGCCAGCCCGCAGCGGATCGCCGAGCTCGCCAACGAGGCGCTCGATACCCTCGTGGAGGTGACGTCGGAGCGGCTCAGCCTCGGCGACCAGCGGCAGATCCTGCGCGAGGTCGTCGACGTGATTAGCGCCGAGCGGGCGGCGGCGACGCGCGGCCCCGACGCGGCGATGGAGCCCGAGGAGGATCCGCTCGCCGACCCGCTGGCCGACGCAGGCGAGACCAAGGCCTCCGGCGCGCCGGAGGCCAAGCACCGTCGCGCGCTCCAGGTGAAGCAGCAGGTCATGCCACTCCTGATGCAGCGCATCGACATCTCGGTTGCCTCCTCGCTCGGACCGGACCAGCTGCGCGCCCAGATCGCCGAGATCGTCGAGGAGATCATCGTCGACCTGCGCATCCAGCTCAACGCGGCCGAGCTGCGCAACATCGTGCGCCTGCTTGTCGACGACATGGTGGGCCTCGGCCCGCTGGAGCCGCTGCTGGCCGACGAGAGCGTGACCGACATCATGGTCAACGGGCCCTTCCAGACCTATGTCGAGCGAAAGGGCAAGGTGGAGCTGACCGACGTCACCTTCCGCGATGACGCCCACGTCCTGCACGTCGCCACCCGCATCGTCACCGAGGTGGGGCGCCGGGTCGACGAATCGACCCCGCTCGTCGATGCGCGCCTCAAGGACGGCTCCCGCGTCAACATCATCATCCCGCCGCTGGCCATCGACGGGCCGACCATCTCGATCCGCAAGTTCTCCAAGAAGGAGATCACGCTCGACGTGATGGGCCGCCAGGGCAACATCTCGCCCGACATGGCGACGGTGCTGAAGATCGCCGGCCGCGCGCGGCTCAACATCCTCATCTCCGGCGGCACCGGCTCGGGCAAGACGACGCTCCTGAACGCCATGTCGCGCATGATCGACCACGGCGAGCGCACGGTGACGATCGAGGACGCGGCCGAGCTGCAGCTGCAGCAGCCGCATGTCGTGCGCCTCGAGACCCGGCCCGCCAACATCGAGGGCGAGGGCGAGATCACCATGCGGCATCTCGTCAAGAACGCGCTCCGCATGCGTCCCGACCGGATCATCCTCGGCGAGATCCGCGGCGAGGAAGCCATCGACATGCTCCAGGCCATGAACACCGGCCATGACGGCTCAATGGGCACGATCCACTCCAATACCCCGCGCGATGCGCTGACGCGGCTCGAGAACATGGTCGCCATGGCCGGGTTCAAGCTGCCGGCCGAGGCCGTGCGCGAGCAGATCCAGTCGGCGATCCACCTGATCGTGCAGATCTCGCGCCAGCGCGACGGCATGCGCCGCATCACCCAGGTGACCGAGATCACCGGCATGGAGGGCGAGGTCGTCACCACCCAGGATCTCTTCAAGTTCGTCTACGAAGGCGAGACTGCCGACGGGCGCGTCGCGGGCCGGTTCGACTGCACGCATCTGCGTCCGCATTTCATGCCGAGGGCCGAGTATTTCGGCCTCGGAAACCGTCTGCTGGAGGCAATGGGATGCAGGGCGACCTGATCTTCGTCGCAACGGTGTTCGTGCTGTCCGTGGCCACGGTGGTCGGCCTCGGGCTCTTCGTCATCACCATGGTGCTGGAGGCCAGGAACCGCCATCGCAAGCGCCTTGCGCGCGTGGGGCGCAAGCGCATGTCCGGGCGGCTCGATCTCGAGGATGCGCGTGCGGCGCTGCTGCGCAGCAAAGAGGACGCGAACATCTTCGTCACCCTGACGGATGTGCTGTCGCGTTTCGTGCCGCTCCTCAACACCTCGCGGCTGCGGGCGAACATGAAGCGGGCGGGAATGAACCTCTCGGTCGGCGCCTTCATCGTCATATCGCTGGGGGTGGGGCTCGTCATCGTGACCCTCGGCGCCGCGTCGGGGCGTGCGCCGGTGGCGCTTCTCGTCGTCCCAGGACTGTTCTCGGGCATGCTGCTCGTCGACAATGCGATCAAGTTCCGCGGCGACATGCTCGCCAACCGCTTCATGAAGCAGCTGCCCGATGCGCTCGACACGATCATCCGCGGCATCCGTTCCGGCCTGCCGGTGATCGAGTGCATCGGCGCCGTGGGCGAGGAGTTCGACGATCCGATTGGCGGCTACTTCCGCGCCATCGCCGAGCGGGTGGCGCTGGGCGAGCCGATCGACGCGGCGCTGTGGCGCACGGCGCGGGTGATCAATCGACCGGAGATGGACTTCCTCGCCATCTCGATCTCGATCCAGATGGAGACCGGCGGCAGCCTTGCCGAGGCCCTCGGCAATCTCGCCACCCTCCTGCGCGAGCGTGAGCGCTTGAAGCTGAAGATCAAGGCGATCTCGTCGGAGGCGAAGGCCTCGGCCATCATCATCGGCGCGCTGCCTTTCGTGATGCTCGGCATGCTGACGATGATGAGCCCCGAATACGTGATGCCGCTCTTCACCGACCCGCGCGGGCACACGCTGCTGATGCTCGGGCTCGGCAGCATCGCCACCGGTGCCTTCGTGATGTGGCGCATGACCCAGTTCGAGATCTAAGGAGGGGACGAGACATGGAGATGCAGACCATGGCCGTGCTGGCAGGGACTGCCGGCATCTCGGCGCTCCTCATGCTTTCTGCCACCATCATGTGGCTCTTCGAGCGCCGGGCGCGGCAGCAGCGCGTGCTCTCGGCCGTGGGACGGCGCGGCAGTCGCGCGGGCAACGCCGCATCCGGCCCCAAGGCCAGCGTCTGGCAGCAGGGCCTGGTCAGCTTCATGCGCTCCTCGACCCAGCGCGTCTCGATCATGAAGGACCGCCAGCTGCGCGAGACCCGCCTGGCGCTGGTGGGCGCGGGCTTCCGCTCGCGCGATGCGATCGTGGTCTTCACCTTCTTCAAGCTGGTGGCGCCGATCGTGTTCTTGGCGGCGGCGGCGCTCTACGTCTACGGGCTGGATCCGATCGGACGCGGCCCGATGGGCGATTTCGGCGCGGTGATGGCGGCGGCGCTGCTGGGCAGCATGCTGCCCGACCTGGTCGTCAAGAACCGCCGGCAGAAGCGGACGGCGGAAATCCGAAAGGCGCTTCCCGACACACTCGACATGCTGGTGATCTGCGCCGAGGCGGGGCTCGCCTCGGACGCTGCGCTGAAGCGTGTCGTGGCCGAGACCGGCCGCAAGGCGAGCGTGCTCAGCGAGGAGCTCAACCAGACGGCACTCGAGCTCAGCTTCATGCCCGAGCGGCGGCAGGCGCTGGAAAACCTGGCGGCGCGCATCCCGCTGCCCTCGATCACCGCCTTCACCAACACGATGATCCAGTCGGAGAAATACGGCACTCCGCTGGCCAAGGCCTTCAAGGTGCTCTCCGAGGAACAGCGCAAGGAGCGGTTCCTGCGCGCCGAGGAAAAGGCCGGGCGGCTGCCGGCCACGATGACGGTCCCGATGATGCTCTTCATCCTGCCGGCGCTCTTCATCGTGCTGATCGGCCCGGCCGTCCTCCAGATCATGGACAACTTCATCGGCATGTGACGGCCGGTGTCACGCAGCACAACGCAGCCTAATGATCTGATATAGAATGACTATCTGAAGACGTGTGTCGCGCGGCGGCCGCGCCGCGCGACGCAACCGGACCTACTGCAGGTTCCCGATCGGACGGCCCTGCTGCAGCAGCGCACGCATCTCGCGGTAGTAGGCGACGTTGCTCTGGACCTGCTGCGGGGGAATGTCGGCGGCGAGCATGGCCGAGGCCTCGCGCTCGCGCCCCGCAAGCCCGTAGACCATGGCGAGGTTGCCGCGGGTGCGGGCATTGGCCTTGGGATCGCGCGTCAGCTCGCTGAGGATGCGGATGCCCTCGTCGGTGTTTCCCGACAGCCCCAGCGACAGGCCGAGGTTGCTCAGCAGCGCGAAGTCGGTCGGGCTCCGGGCGAGGCCGTCGCGATAGACCACCTGCGCCTCGGCATGGCGGCTGAGCCGGTCGAGCGCGATCCCGTGCGCCGTGACGATCGCGAGGTTGCGCGGGGCGCGGCCCTGGGCGGTCTCCAGATTGGCCAGCGCCGCCTGCGGCTTGCCCGCGGCGAGCTGGGTGCGCGCCAGCTCCAGCAGGATGTCGGGATCGCGGGGCTTGCGCGTGTTGGCCTCGAGCAGCGCCTGTTCGGCACGCGCATACTGGCCGAGCCCGGTGTAGCTGCGCCCCAGGCCGACCAGCGGCGCGACCGAGCGCGGATTGGCGTCGAGCGCGGTCTGGTAGAGGGAAGCGGAGGTGTTGTAGTCGCCCGCCGCTGCCGCCCTGTCGGCGAGGCTGGTCGAGGAGCTGCTGCCGTTGCCGGGGCCCATCGGCCCGCCGGCGCACCCCGCGAGCAGCGCCAGCACCGCTGCCGCGGCTGTCGAACGGGTCCGGTTGCTGCGGGAAAAGGCACTCATGGCGGTCCTGCCCGTGCTGGTGACGATCCCGGAGTTATTTACCGCAATGGTTACGAAAAGCTTTCCTGCCGCCGCGCCGGGGCCGTAACCGTTCCGCAAGGCATCGCTGTCAGGTTGCGCCGGCGACGGCCCTTCGCGGGTCGCTGAAGCGGAGACAACTGACCATGCCGGAGCTGCTCGCCCTCCTCGCCATCGGGCTCTTCGCGGCTGCCGCGGCCGAGGACATGGCGCGACGGCGCATCGCCAACCGGCTGGTGCTGGGGATCGCCGCGCTGGCCGTGCTGCGCATCGGGCTCGGCCTCGCGGCCGGCGCCGCGGTCACGCCGCTCTGGGATCTGGCGGCGGCGCTCGCCGTCTTCGGCGGCGGGGTGGCCGCGTTCCATTTTGGCCTGTTCGGCGGGGGCGATGCCAAGCTGCTTGCGGCGGGCGCGCTCTGGACCGGCGCCGGCTCGGTCGGCGCCTTCCTGTTCGCCACCGCGCTTGCGGGCGGGGTACTGGCCCTGGGTTTTCTGGTCTGGACCGCGCGCGCACGCGGGCGCGGCGGCGAGGCGCAGAACCCCGCGCTGCCCTACGGGGTCGCGATCGCTGCGGGCGGGATACTCGCGACCACGGGGCTGGTCTGAGGCGCGCCCGCGTCCCGGGTCAGCGCCCGGCCGGGCCCACGAACTGGACGCCGGTACGCTCCATGTTGCGATGGCGCACCTCGGCCTGATGGCGCGGGCCGCCCTTGATGCGCACCTCGAAGCGCTGGGGCAGGGTCAGCCAGTTGTCCACCCTGAGCTGCGCGCCGCCGGCCGAGAGATCGAGCAGCACGCAGTCCATGGTGGTATGGCCACCGGACATGACGATCTGCCCGCGCCGGAGCACGTGAGACCTGGGATGCCTGCGCCGTTCCTCGGCCATGGGATGTCACCTCGCTACGCTGTCGAACCGGCGCAGGATACGCGCGGGGCGCGTAAACACAAAATTCATCATTGACAAATGGTTAACCGCGCATCCCGCCGCGCTGCCCAAACAATTTGCCGCATTTTCGCGGCGCATGTTCACCCATCGTTTTCCATTGTCGGCGAGGCTTTCCGCGCGGTGGCCCGCCGATCCGGCGCCGCTGCGAGCGGCGCGGGGTGGCGCCGGCACTTGCGCAGTGGAGAGCACTCGCCATGGCCTGGAGAACGTTCTGCAAGCCCATTGCGGCCGCATTGCGCGATCGCCGCGGCGCGACCGCGATGATGTTCGCCTTCATGCTCATCCCGATCTTCGCCTCGGTGGGGCTCGCGATCGACAGCTCGCTCGGCTACCTGCTGAAAAGCCGCATGTCGAAGTCGCTCGACACCGCCGGCCTCGCCGCCGGGCGCCTCGCGCTGAACACCAATGCCGAGAACGTCGCCTGGAACTACTTCATCGCCAATTTCGGCGCCTCGGGCGGTTCGGCCTCGGTGGACCGGGATGACTTCGTATTCGAGCTCTCCGAGGACCGCCGCTTCGTCACCCTGTCCGTGCATGGCGATACGCCGACGCTGTTCATGCGCATCTTCGGCCAGGACACGATGACCGTCAGCGCCCGCACCCGCATCCGCCGCGAGACGACGGGCATGGAGCTGGCGCTGGTGCTCGACAACACCGGCTCGATGGTGGGCAGTGCCTTCAACACCATGCAGGCGGCGACCTTTGATCTCGTCAACATCCTCTACGGCAACGAGACCGAGATCGAGAACCTCTGGATTAGTCTCGTGCCCTATACGGCCACGGTCAACATCGGCAACTGGCGCACCGCCTGGCTGCAGCCATCGGATCGCGTGCGCACGGGCGTAAACAACTTCCCCGCTGCCGCACCGTGGAAGGGCTGCGTGATGGCGCGTGCCAATCCGCTCGACGCCGGCGACGCGCCCCCGAGCGCCGGTCTCTTCACCTCCTTCTATTATGCGTCGACCGCCAGTACTGCGGACAACAACTGGCCGCCGTTCCGTCTCGCGCTTTCGGATGGCAACAACGGTCGCGGTCCGAACCTCGGATGCGGTCCGGCCATCACGCCGCTCACCAAGTCGCGGGCCACGATCACCGCCGGCGTGGCGAACATGGGCGCGTGGCACCGGGGCGGGACCACCGGCAACCTCGGTCTGTCCTGGGGCTGGCGAACCATCTCGCCGCGCTGGCAGGGGCTCTGGGGCGGCGAGACGCCGGCCGACATGCCGCTCGCCTACGATACGCCCTTCATGGACAAGGTGGTGGTGATCCTCACCGATGGGCAGAACCAGTTCCACGACGAGGACAGCAACGAAATTCCAGCCTCGGACTTCACCGCCTACGGCCGTATCGAGGCCCTGGTCCCGACCGGCACCAAGACCCAGAAGCGCAACAACGGGCGGACGCTGCTGGATGCGCGCATGGCGGGCACCTGCACGGCGATGAAGGCCGAGGGCATCCGCATCTATTCGATCACCTTCGGCGGGCCCGACGCGACCGCGCAGAACCTCTTCCGCAACTGCGCGACCAGCCCCGCGATGTACCACCACGCGCCCAACGAAGCGACGCTGCGCGAGGTGTTCCGCGCCATCGGCGGCGAGCTCGCCAACCTGCGGATCGTGGAATAGGCCGATGCGTCTGCGCCGCCCTGACCCAGCCCGCTTCCTGCGCCGCCTGCGCGGCGAGGAGGATGGCGCGACCCTGATCGAGTTCGCGCTGGTGCTGCCGGTCCTCGTCCTGGCGGCGGTCGGCGGCATCGAGACCGCGATCGCCATCTTCATCAGCTCCTCGATCGAGGCCGCCGTGCTCGAAGCCTCGCGCTACGGCGTCACCGGCGGGACCGTGCCGGGCGTCACCCGCGAGCAGCGCGTGCTCGATATCGTCGAGCGCAAGACCTACGGACTGATCGACATGGACCGCGTGGGGGTCGAGACGCTGGTCTACGAGAGCTTCGAACACATCGGCCAGCCCGAGCCCTTCGACGACGCCAACGGCAACGGCGTCTACGACATGGGCGAGAGCTTCACCGACGTGAACGGCAACGGCCAGTGGGACGCGGACATGGGTGCTGCCGGGCTCGGAGGGCCGAGCGACGTGGTGGTCTACCGGGTCAGCTATGCCTGGGGGATCATGACCCCGATGATGCGCGAGATCATGGGCGACAGCATCGAGCATGTCTCCAGCGTCGCCCTGCGCAACGAGCCGTTCTGAGGGGGGATCGACATGACAGGCCTGCTGGGCGGATTGTGGCGTGACCGGCGCGGGGTCAGCGCGATGGAATTCGCGCTCGTCCTGCCGATCCTGGCCGCGCTCGTGATCGGGACGATCGAATACGGCCGGATGATTCTGCTCAGCCAGAAGCTTCAGAACGGCACGTTCATCCTCGCCGACCTCGCCGCGCGCGACAAGACGCTGAGCGAGGCACAGCTCGACAGCATCTTCCTGGCTATCAACAACATCATCCAACCCTTTGAATTCGATCAGTCTGGATCGGCGATCCTTTCGGGAATCGAGATCGCGGCGAACGGCCGCCCGATCATCAACTGGCAGCGCTCCGGCTCCGGCGGTCTCGCGGCGACCAGCGAGATCGGTGCCGTCGGCGCCGTCGCCACCCTGCCGCCGCAGCTGACCTTCACGGTCGGCGAGACGCTGATCGTCTCGGAGGTGTTCTACGATTTCCAGCCGATCTTCCGGGTCACCAGCCCCGCGCGCCTCCACAAGACCGCCTATGTGAAGCCGCGCATTGGGACACTGACCAGCATCGCGCCCTGACGCGCGAGCGGCGCGAATCCTGCCCTGGCCGGTCCCTGTCGCACGGGGTGCCCAGCCGGTGGCCGACCATAGCGCGAAGTCGTGATCGCTTAACCGCGGTTGATATCGGGTTAACGCTCCAGAAAAATGTAAGTAAAATCAAATCTTTGACGGGATTCCCAACGTTGGGAATCCCGCTCGTGGCGCCGGCCGTGCCGCTGATCGCCACCGGGGCCAGCGGCCTTGTCGGACGGCCCGGCACCGCATATCGTTCCGCGAAAGAACAGGGGAGGCTACACCCATGGAGATGGCGGGGACCCGGCAGATCGCGGCCGACCGTTCGGTGGTCTGGGCGGCACTCAACGACCCTGAGGTGCTGAAGGCCTGCATTCCCGGCTGCAAGGAGATGACGCCCACGCCGGGTGGCGGCTTCGAAGCGCTCGTCGTGCAGAAGGTCGGCCCGGTCAGCGCCACGTTCAAGGGCGCCGTCACCCTCTCGGACATCGTCGAGGGCGCGTCCTACCGCATCACCGGCGAGGGCAAGGGCGGCGCCGCAGGCTTCGCGCGGGGCGGCGCCGACGTCGCGCTGGCCGATGCGGGCGGCGGCACCGAGCTCACCTACAAGGTCGAGGCGCATGTGGGCGGCAAGCTCGCCCAGCTCGGCAGCCGCATCATCGACGGATTTGCCAAGAAGATGGCCGACCAGTTCTTCGACCGCTTCCAGGCGGCCGTGGAGGAACCCGCCACCGCCGAGGAAGCGCCCGGACCGGACGCGCCCGAGGGGGATGGCAAGAAGAAGGGCTGGTTCCGCCGATTGGTCGGCTGAACCGGCGACAAGGGAGAAGCGATATGCCCAGCATCAGTTTGACTGTGAACGGCAAGGCGGTATCGGGCGAGGTCGAGGGGCGCACGCTTCTCGTCGACTTCCTCCGCCAGGGCCTGCGCCTGACCGGCACCCATGTCGGTTGCGACACCGGCCAGTGCGGCGCCTGCGTCGTGCATGTGGACGGCGTCAGCCTGAAATCCTGCAACGTCTTTGCCGCCGACCTGGCCGGCGCCGAGATCACCACGATCGAGGGCATGGCCAATGCCGACGGCTCGCTCGGCGTGATCCAGGCCGCCTTCCAGACCCACCACGGGCTCCAGTGCGGTTTCTGCACGCCGGGCATGGTGATGTCGGCCGCGGCGCTGCTCGCCGAGAACCCCGAGCCCGACGAGGGCGAGATCCGCGAATATCTCGAGGGCAACATCTGCCGCTGCACTGGCTACCACAACATCGTCAAGGCGATCCAGGCAGCGGCCACCGAGCTCGGCGCGAAGAAGATCGCCGCCGAGTAGAGCCGCGCAAGGTACGACGGGCCCGGCACAGCACGCGGCCCGCCCAGCAGGTTTCAGGGAGAGACAAATGCCCAAGGACAGCGGAATCGGCGCCAGCGTGAAGCGGCGCGAGGACGTGCGCTTCCTCACCGGCCGCGGCCGGTACACCGACGACCTCCACCGTTACGGCCAAACCTATGTGCATTTCCTGCGCTCGGACGTGGCCCATGGCCGCATCCGCAGCCTCGATGCCAGCGCCGCATCGGGTATGCCCGGGGTGGTGCGGATCTTCACCGGCGATGATTTCCGCGAGAAGGGCTCGATCCCCTGCGGCTGGCAGGTGACCGACCGCGAGGGCAATCCGATGAAGGAGCCCCGCCACCCGATCCTCGCCGAGGATTTCGTCCGCCACGTGGGCGACCCGATCGCGGCCGTCGTGGCCGAGACCTATGCCCAGGCCCGCGATGCGGCCGAGGCGATCGAGCTCGACATCGAGGAACTGCCGGCCGTCGTCGACATGAAGGCGGCGCTGGAGCCCGGCGCGCCGACCGTCCATGACAGCCTGAGCGACAACCTCTGCTTCGACTGGGGCTTCATCGAGGACAACCGCGCGGCGGTCGACGCCGCCATCGCCTCGGCGCACCACGTCACCACGCTCGATCTGGTCAACAACCGCCTGGTGCCGAACGCCATGGAGCCGCGCGCGGCCATCGGCGAGTACGACCAGTCCGGCGACGACTACACGCTCTACACCACCAGCCAGAACCCGCATGTGATCCGCCTTTTGATGGGCGCCTTCGTCCTCGGCATTCCCGAGCACAAGCTGCGCGTGGTGGCTCCCGACGTCGGCGGCGGCTTCGGCTCGAAGATCTACCATTACGCCGAGGAAGCCTTCGTCACCCTCGCCGCGAAGCTGGTCGGCCGGCCGGTGAAATGGACGTCGAGCCGGTCCGAGGCCTTCATCTCCGACGCCCAGGGCAGGGACCACCTGACCCGGATCGAGCTGGCGCTGGACGCGGACGGCAAGTTCACCGCGCTGCGCACGATGACCTACGCCAACATGGGCGCGTATCTGTCGACCTTCGCGCCCTGCATCCCGACCTATCTGCACGGCACGCTGATGGCGGGCACGTATACGACGCCGCTGATCTACGTGCAGGTGAAGGCGGTCTTCACCAACACGACCCCCGTCGATGCCTATCGCGGGGCAGGGCGGCCGGAGGCGACCTACCAGATCGAGCGGGTCATCGACATGGCCGCCGACGAGATGGGGATCGATCCGGTCGAGCTGCGCCGGCGCAACTTCATCAGGGCAGACCAGTTCCCCTACCAGACGCCGGTCGCGGTCAACTACGACACCGGCAACTACGACGCCACGATGGACAAGCTCGCCGAGATCGCCGATCTCGCCGGCTTCGAGGGCCGCCGGGCGACGAGCGCCGCCAAGGGCAGGCTCCGAGGGCTTGGGGTCGCCAGCTACATCGAGGCCTGCGGCATCGCGCCCTCGTCCCTCGTCGGCTCGCTCGGCGCCCGCGCCGGCCTCTACGAGAGCGCGACGCTGCGGGTGAACGCCACCGGCAGCGTGACGGTCTTCACCGGCAG
>CAYLHK010000009.1:0-59061 GCA_964383295.1 uncultured Rhodovulum sp. | reverse complement strand
TCGTGACCACCGAGCAGCAGACCCGCTCGGTCGCCGGCACGATCTACTCCGACGGCCGCCCGCGCTTCATCCAGATCAAGGGGATCAACCTCGAGGCCGAGCCGATGGCGCACATGATCTACACGACCAACACCGACACGCCGGGCTATATCGGCGCGCTCGGCACCAAGCTCGGCGCCCTCGGCATCAACATCGCGACGTTCGCCCTCGGTCGCCGCGACAAGAGCGGCGAGGCGATCGCGCTGCTCGGGGTAGACGAAGCGGTGAGCGCCAACATGCTCGCCGACATCGCGGGACTGCCGCAGGTCCGGCAGGCCAAGGCGCTCAGCTTCTGAGCGCCTGCCGCGCGGCGGCTATCCCTATGGCTTTCATACAGGAAAGCTTACCTTGAGAGCAGTCGGCTGCGCGCGAATGCGTGCGCAGCCAGCCAAAAATAACACGCGCACCAGCGCGTTCGACTTGGCGGCAAAGGCCGCCCGCGGCGAAGCCGCGCCGCCCGGGGGCTTTCACTGCCCGGGCGGCGACGGTATAGGATCTGCCGAAAACACGTGGGGAGCCGCATCATGGGCAATGTCGTCGTCGTCGGAGCCCAGTGGGGCGACGAGGGCAAGGGCAAGATCGTCGACTGGCTGAGCGAGCGGGCGGACGTGATCGCCCGCTTCCAGGGCGGGCATAACGCCGGGCACACGCTGGTCATCGACGGCACGGTTTACAAGCTTTCGCTGCTGCCCTCGGGCATCGTGCGGCCGGGAAAGCTGTCGGTGATCGGCAACGGAGTCGTCCTCGATCCCTGGGCGCTGATCGCCGAGATCGCCAAGCTGACGGGGCAGGGGGTCGCCATCGACCCCTCCAACCTGATGATCGCCGAGAACACGCCCCTGATCCTGCCCCTGCACCAGGACCTCGACCGCATCCGCGAGGATGCCGCCGGTGCCGCGAAGATCGGCACGACGGGGCGCGGCATCGGACCGGCCTACGAGGACAAGGTCGGCCGCCGCTCGATCCGCGTGGCCGATCTCGGCGATGCCGCGACCCTCGACACCCGCATCGAGCGCCTGCTGGCCCATCACGACGCGCTTCGCCGCGGCCTCGGCGCCGTGCCGGTGGATCGTGACGCACTGCGCGCCCAGCTCCTCGAGATCGCCCCGCAGATCCTGCCCTATGCAGCCCCCGTCTGGCGCCTGCTCGACGAGAAGCGCCGCGAAGGCCGCCGCATCCTCTTCGAGGGCGCCCAGGGTGCGCTCCTCGACATCGACTTCGGCACCTACCCTTACGTCACCTCGTCCAACACGCTGGCCGGTATGGCCGCCGCCGGCACCGGCATGGGGCCGGGCGCGATCGACTTCGTGCTCGGCATCGTCAAGGCCTACACCACCCGCGTCGGCTCCGGCCCGTTCCCGGCCGAGCTGACGGATGAGATCGGCCAGCGCCTCGGCGAGCGCGGCCACGAATTCGGCACCGTGACGGGCCGCAAGCGCCGCTGCGGCTGGTTCGACGCCGTGCTCGTGCGCCAGACCTGCACGACGAGCGGCGTCAACGGCATCGCGCTGACCAAGCTCGACGTGCTCGACGGCTTCGACGAGCTGAAGATCTGCGTGGCCTACGATCTCGACGGCGAGCGGCTCGACCATCTCCCGACGGCGGCTGCTCTGCAGGCGCGGGTCAAGCCGATCTACGAGACCATGGAGGGCTGGTCCGAGACCACCGCCGGCGCGCGCTCCTGGGCCGAGCTGCCGGCGCAGGCGATCAAATACGTCCGCCGCATCGAGGAGCTGATCGGCTGCCCGGTCGCCATGCTCTCCACCAGCCCCGAACGCGAGGACACGATCCTCGTTACGGACCCGTTCGCGGCATGAGGGGCGCCGCATGAGCCTGTCCTGGCGAGCGCGGCGTCGCTGGGCGCTCGTCCTGCTGCTCGTCGGCCTGCCGCTTTACGTGATGGCGGCGGTCAGCCTCGTTGCGCTGTTCGAACGCCCCCCGATCCTCGCCGAGCTTGCCATCTATATCGGCCTCGGCGTGGTCTGGGCCCTGCCGTTCCGCTTCATTTTCCGCGGCGTCGGCCGCGCGGACCCGGAGGCGCCACCCGACAGGCGATGAGCTTGGGGATTGCCGCTCCGCACACTAGATTGGGGAGAGCAGAGCAGGGGGAGACCGCATGGGCAGGCTCGGACGATCACTGGCAGCGGCAATCGCGGCAGCGGCGGCCCTCTCGGCGGGTGCCGCCATGGCCGAGGAGATCGGCGAGGTCACGACCGCGATCAAGATCCTCGGCGCCAACCACCGGATCGTGGTCGAGGCCTTCGACGATCCCGTGGTCGAGGGGGTCTCCTGCTTCGTCAGTCGCGCGCGTACCGGCGGCATCGCCGGCTCGCTGGGCCTCGCCGAGGACACGGCCGACGCCTCGATCAACTGCCAGCAGATCGGCCCGGTGCGCTTCCGCGGCGAGATCAGGGACGGCGAGCAGGTCTTCTCGCGCCGCGCCAGCATCCTCTTCAAGGAAGTGCAGGTGGTGCGCTTCTTCGACGAGACCCGAAATGCGCTCGTCTACCTCACCTATTCGGACCGGCTGATCGACGGCTCCCCGCAGAACAGCGTCTCCGCGGTGGTGATCCGCGACTGGAATTGACCGGGCCGCTCTACCGCAGTGCCCGCCCGGTCACCCTGATCGGCGGCGGCCCGGTCGGCGCGGCGGAGCTGAAGGCCGCGCTGGAGCTCGCGCCGGAAGTGCTTGCTGCCGATGGCGGCGCCGACACGCCCCTGCCGCCCGGCTACACGCTGCGGATGGTGGCCGGTGATCTCGATTCGCTCCGCGACCCGGACGCGCTGCGCGCGCGCGGCGTGCGCGTCGATCACATACCCGAACAGGAAACCACCGATCTCGAAAAGTGCCTGCGCCTGATCGCGGCACCGCTCGTCATCGGTGTCGGCTTTCTCGGCGGCCGGATCGACCACGAGCTTGCGGCCTTCAACGCGGCGGTCAAGCATCCCGCCCCGCCGCTGCTCCTGCTCGGCACGCGGGACATCTGCTTCCGCCTGCCGGAGGATTTCGCCATCGACCTGCCCGCCGGCACCAGGGTCTCGCTCTTCCCGATGGACGGGGTGCGCGGAACTCATTCGCAGGGGCTGCGCTGGTCGGTCGAGGGGCTGGAGATGTCGCCCGGCGGCCGGATCGGCACCTCGAACGTCGCCAGCGGCGGGCGCGTGCGCCTGGGCTTCGCGCCCGCCAGGGTACTCGCGATCCTGCCGGCGGCCTTCCTCGCGGAGGCCGCCGCCGCTCTCGCGTAGCCGGCCGTCAGCCGGCGGGACGGATCGTGATCGCCATGGCATCCGTCAGGGTCAGCGCGACCCGCTGCCCGGGCCGGCGACCCTCGGCGAAGCTGCGCAGCGAGGGCGGCACCGTGGCGCGCCGCGTCTGCCCGTCCGGGGTGATGAAGGTGGCGAGCCCCGAGTTGCGGTCGTAGCTGACCACCTGCACCACCATCGACCTGCTCGCCACGACCAGGCCGCCGGGCAGCGACCCGTCGGGCGCCGTGGCGACGGCGAGCGTCGAGAGCTCCTCGCCGGTGTCGGCGGGATCGGCCATGGCCAGCGTCGTCGCCTCGAAGAAGTCGAACTCGACCACGTCGCCCCTCCGCAGCTGCGGCAGGTTCGCGACCTCCGGCCCGGCCACGACCTGGAAGATCTCGCCGGTCTCGGCATCGCGCAACCGGACCTCGCGGGTCGACTGGTTCACCGACTCGATGACCGCAGTCTCGGTGACAAGCGTTCCCGTGGTGGCCGGCTGCTGCCCGGTCATCTGGGCACAGGCAGCCAGTGCAAGCGCCGCAACTAGCGGCAGGATAAGGCGTAGCTTCATGGTGATCTCCCCGGTCTGACTATTCAATTCATGGCTGCATTGTGAGCGAGCCATACACGCCGGCGTGTTCTGCGTCGAGCCGGTGCCGCGTCCGCTCTGCACCGGCCGAAGGCAATGGCCAAGCCCTCCGGAACCGGTTATGGACGGGACGGGCCATTTCGCCCGGATCCCAGGTCACGCAACGATGCCCTCGACCTCACCCAGGGCCGAGCCCGTCTGGCTCGACCGCCGCTCGGCTCCGCATGTCACGACGCTTGTCGCCATGACCGGCCTGTCGGCGCTGAACATGAACATGCTCCTGCCTTCGCTCCCCAGCCTGGCAGCCTATTACGATACCGATTACGCCGTCATGGCCCTGGCGGTGTCCGGCTATCTCGCGCTGACGGCGGTGTTCCAGCTCCTCGTCGGACCGCTCTCCGACCGCTACGGCCGCCGGCCGGTCATCCTGGGATGCTTCGCGGTGTTCCTCCTCGCCACCGCGGGCTCGCTGGTGGCCGGGAGCGTCGAGGTCTTTCTGTTCTTCCGATTTCTCCAGGCCGCCGTCGCCTCGGCCTTCGTGCTCAGCCGCGCCATCGTGCGCGACATGGTCGGGCCGAACGAGGCCGCGAGCCTGATCGGCTATGTCACCATGGGCATGTCGCTGGCGCCGATGGTCGGGCCGATGATCGGCGGCCTGCTCGACCAGTCCTTTGGCTGGCAGGCGGTGGTCGGCTTCACGCTGCTGCTCGGGGTCGCCAGCACGGTCCTGCTCTGGTTCGATCTCGGCGAGACCAACCAGACGCTTTCAACCAGCTTCGGAGCCCAGTTCCGGGCCTATCCCGAGCTCATCGCCTCGAAGCGGTTCTGGGGCTATGCGCTGACGGCCGGCTCCGCCTCGGCGGCGTTCTTCGCCTTTCTCGGCGGTGCGCCCTGGGTCGCGACGGAAGTCCTGCATATGGGCCCGGCCGAACTCGGCTTCCACTTCGGGTTCATGGCGCTCGGCTACATGGTGGGCAACTTCATCTCCGGCCGCTACGCCGCCGGCATCGGCATAAACCGCATGATGCTCGCTGGCAGCATCGTCGCCACGATGGGCCTTGGGGCGACACTCCTCCTGCTCGCCCTCGGCGACATTCATCCCACGGCCTTCTTCGGGACGATGATGTTCCTCGGCGTCGGCAACGGTCTGCTGCTGCCGAGCGCCAATGCCGGCATCGTCTCGGTGCGCCCCCATCTCGCCGGCAGCGCCTCGGGTCTCGGCGGGGCGCTGATGATCGGCGCCGGTGCCGCGATGGCGGCGCTGTCCGGCGCGCTGCTCGGTCCGGGCTCGGGCGCCTGGCCGCTGGTCTGGATCATGTTCGCCTGCTCGGCGGCCAGCATCGTCTCGACCCTCTGGATCATACGCCTCACCCGGGGTCGGGGCCTTGAGCCGTGACCACCAGCGCAAGCCTTGCCGACAACACGCGCTCGGCCATCTACATGACCGCATCGATGGCGTTCCTGAACTGCAACGACGCCTTCCTGAAAACGCTGGCCGGCGAGGTTCCGCTGTTTCAGGCCGTCTTCGTGCGCGGCATCATGGTGACGCTGCTCGTGGGGGCGCTCGCCTGGCACCAGGGCGGGTTCCGTGTCCGTATCGGCCGGCATGACCGCCGCCTGATCACCTTCCGCACGCTGGCCGAGATCGGCGGCACGGTCTGCTTCTTGACCGCGCTCTTCAACATGCCCTTCGCCAATGCCAGCGCCATCATCCAGAGCGTGCCGCTGGCCGTGACCCTCGGCGCGGCGCTCTTCTTCGGCGAGTCGGTCGGCTGGCGGCGCTATCTGGCGATCGCGGCCGGCTTCACGGGCGTGCTCATCATCGTGCGCCCCGGGGCGGAGGGGTTCAATGCCTGGTCGCTCTGGGCCATGGCCTCGATCGTCTTCATCGTCGCGCGCGACCTCGGCACCCGCGGCGTCTCGCGCGAGACACCGGCGGCGCTCGTGGTCTTCGTGACCGGCGCGGCCATGACCGCGGTGGCCGGCGTGATCGCCGCCCTCGGGGACTGGGTGCCGATCGACCTGCGGCAGCTGGTCGTTCTGGCGATCTCGGCCGCCTGCCTCGTCACCGGCTATCTCTTCGGGGTCACGACGATGCGCGTGGGCGACATCGGCTTCGTCGCGCCCTTCCGCTACACGCTGCTGATCTGGGCGATCTTCTTCGGCATCGTGATCTTCGACGAATGGCCCGACATGTGGATGCTCATCGGCAGCACGATCATCGTGGCGGCCGGCCTCTACACCTTCCACCGCGAGCGGCTGCTCCTGCGCGGCGCCCCTACCGCCTGACGGCGGATATCGACGCCGGCGGCGAGAGCGAATATGCGGGTCTGATGGACATGCACCCTGAGCTTTCGCCGGCCGCGCCCGGACACCCGTCGCGGATGGCCCGCGCATGACCCGCGTCGCCTGCGTCGGCGAATGCATGATCGAGCTCGGCCTGCCCGAGGGGGCGCCACCCCGCGTCGGCATAGCCGGTGACACCTATAACACCGCAGTCTACATCAAGCGCAGCGCGCCGGGGATCGAGGTCGCCTATGTGACTGCGCTCGGGACCGATGCGCTTTCAGAGCGCATCCTTGCCGCCTTTCGTGGCGAGGACATCGCGACCGATCTGATCGAGCGCCGTTCCGACCGCGTGCCCGGCCTCTATGCCATCACCACCGATGCGGCCGGCGAGCGCAGCTTCACCTACTGGCGCAGCCAGGCGGCGGCGCGGACGCTCTTCGACCCTGCCGTCGCAGTACCGCCGGCGGCGCTCGAGAAATTCGACCTCGTCTATCTCTCCGGCATCACGCTGGCCGTGCTCTACCCCGCCGGTCGCGAGGCGCTCGCCGGCGCCCTTGGCGCCCTGCGTGCCCGTGGCGGCCGGGTCGCCTTCGACGGCAACTACCGTCCGCGCCTCTGGTCGGGCCCCGACGAGGCGCGCGAGGTGATGGGTCGCTTCTGGGCGATGACCGACATCGGCCTGCCCTCGGCCGACGACGAGATCGACCTCTGGGGCGACGCCGATGCGGAGGCGGTCCGCGATCGGTTGCTGGCGGCCGGCGTCAGCGCCGGCGCGGTCAAGCAGGGCGCCGGCGGCCCGCTGCCCATCGGCTGGGACGGCCCGTTGCCGGACTTCCCCGCCGCCGGCCGCGTTGTCGACACCACCGCCGCCGGGGACAGCTTCAACGGCGGCTATCTCGCCGCCCTGCTGACCGGAGCAGACACCCCCGCCAGCCTGCGCGCCGGTCACGACCTCGCGGCGAAGGTCATAGGCTATCCCGGGGCGATAATACCCCCGGACGCCTGAGTTTCGCCTGCGCAAAAGGTTGATTTCAGGTTAACGCGCGCAGTTATATCTATGAAAAACAACGGGTTGGGCGGATTCGCAGGCGTGCGAATCCGATCATTGCGTGCCGCGCCAGGCCGTCAGGATCTCGCGCCCGACCATCAGGTCGAGATGCGCCCCGCCGCCGTTCTTGAACAGCGTGATCTCCTCGTCCGACTGTCGCCCGACCCGGCCCGGGACCAGGTCGTGCAGATCGCCCAGCACGTCGTCCCGCGCGATCACGCCGCGCGCCAGCGGGTCCTTCAGCTCGCCGATGTGATCGAGCGTGGTCTCGAAGCTGTCGACGAAGATCCGCGACCGCCCCAGCGCCGCATCATCCACCTCGCGCATGTCCGCCCGATAGGCGCCGATCAGGTCCAGATGCTGCCCCGGCCGCAGCCATTCGCCCTTCAGCACCGGCTCGGAGCTCATGGTCACCGTCGCCACGATATCCGCGCCCGCCACCGCCTCGGCCAGATCACCCGCCACCGCAACGCCCTTGCGTTCCGCCAGCGCCAGCGCCCGCGCCGGCGTGCGGTTCCAGACGGTGATCTCGATCCCCGGGAAGCCGGCGCGATAGGCGTCGATCAGATGCCCCGCCACCGTGCCCGCGCCCACGATCAGCAGCCGACGGCTGTCACGCCGCGCCAGGAGCCGTGATCCCAGCAGCGAATCCGCCGCCGTCTTCCAGGCGGTGATCAGCCCGGAATCGATCACCGCCTCCACCAGCCCGGTCTCGTCCTCGAAGAGCAGCATGGCCCCGTTGACCGAGGCGACGCCCTTGCCCGGATTGCCCGGGCAGACCGTCACCGACTTCACTGCCACGCCCAGCCCGTCGATCCAGGCCGAGCGCGACAGCAGCGTGTCCGGCCCCCGCCGCAGGAACGTGTCCCCGATCGCCGCCCGTGCGCCCCGATGGCCCTCGGTGATCGCGTCCGTCATCCGCAGCCAGTCGAGCCGCCCCGCGACATCCTCCGCGGTGATGTAGGGCAGGGCGCCCATCAGAAGCCGGCCGCCAAGATCGCCTTGGCCAGGCGGTCGAGCCCGTCCGCCGGCAGGCCCGCGATGTTGATCCGCCCGGTGCCCACCATGTAGATCCCATGCTCCTCGCGCAGGGCGCGCACTTTCTCCAGCGTACCGCCAAGCTGGGTGAACATGCCCCGATGCTGCGCGATATAGTCGAAGCGGTCGGAATTGCTCTCGCGCCTCAGCGCCTCGGCGAGGCCCTTGCGCAGCGTCAGCATGTTGACCCGCATCTCCTCGAGCTCTGCCTGCCAGTCGGCGCGCAGGTCGGGATCGGTCAGGATCATCGCCACCACCCGCGCACCATGATCGGGCGGGAAGGAGAAGTTCAGCCGGTTCAGCGTTGCGAGAGTGCTCTCCACCAGCTTCGCCTGTGCCGCATCAGCCACGATCACCAGCGCAGCACCTACCCGCTCGCGATAGACGCCGAAGTTCTTCGAGCAGCTCGCCGCGATCAGCACCTCGGGCAGGCGCGCGGCCATATGCCGCATGCCCTCGGCATCGGCATCCAGCCCGTCGCCGAAGCCCTGGTAGGCGAAATCCACCAGCGGCACGATCCCGCGCGCCGCGAAATCGTCCGTGAGCGCCGCCCACTGCTCGAGCGTCAGGTTCGCCCCGGTCGGATTGTGGCAGCAGCCGTGCAGGATGACCACGTCGCCGGGTGCGGCCTCGGCCAGATCCGCCTGCATCGCGGCGAAATCGACCTCGCCCGAGGCGGTGTCGTAATAGCGATAGGCGCGCGCCGGGATCTTCAGATGGGCGAGGATCGCCGGATGGTTCGGCCAGGTCGGGTCCGAATACCAGATCGTGGCCTCGGGCCGGGCGCGCTGCACCAGCTCGCAGAGCTGGTGCACGGCCCCGGTGCCGCCAGGCATCTGCCCGCCCACGATGCGGTCGGTCGGCACGGCATCGCCCAGCACCAGCGCGCGCATGGCTTCGACGAAGACCGGCTCGCCCAGCATGCCGAGATAGACCTTGCTGTCCTGATCACGCAGCAGCCGCGCCTCGGCCTCCTTGACCGCACGCATCACCGGCGTGTTGCCGGAGGCATCCTTGTAGACGCCGACGCCCAGGTCCACCTTCTCGGCCCGCGGGTCGGCGGCGAAGATGCCCATCAGTTCGATGATCTTGTCGGGGGCGGAGGGGGGGAGATTTTCGAGCATGCGGTATCCTATGGGCTAGGCGTCAGAGCGGCGGCGGACGCGGGTTCGCGCCTCGCGGCGCACCGGCTCGAACCCGGCGCGCTGATATAGCGGCAGGGCACGGGGATGGTCGAGGGAGCAGGTGTTGACGCTCACCACCTCGACGCCCGGCTGGTCCCAGGCGAGATGCACCGCCGTCTCCAGCAGGAAGCGCCCCAGCCCGGTTCCGATCGCCTCCGGCACCAGACCGAAATAGGCGAGGTTGCAGCGACCCTCGGTGCGGGCATCGAGCAGGAAGAACCCGTGCGGCCAGCCCGTGCGCAGCAGGGTGTAGAGCATCACCGCCGGGTCATGCAGGAAGGCCTCGATCTCTGCAGGCGGGCGGACGTGCAGGTCGGTCCAGTCGTAGTCCGCACCCACCGCGTCATAGAGCGACAGAAAGTAGCGCACCGGCGGCGTCTCGGCGGGGATCAGCACGGCGGGAGCGCCCGGGGGCGGATGCGGTCGCGGATAGCCGGGACGGGCACCCATCTCGAGAAAGGTGACCACGTAGTCGATCGGCTCGGCCGCGCCCGTCGTCATCCCCGCTCGACCTTCAGGTCGGGATAGGCGCCCCATTCCGCCCACGACCCATCGTAGAGGGAATGGCTGCGGTTGCCGAGCAACTCCAGCGCCAGGCTGACCACCGCGGCACTGACGCCCGAGCCGCAGGTGGTGATCGCGGGCGCTTTCGGTTCGACGCCCGCGGCGGCAAAGGCCGCCCGCAGGCCGGCCTCGTCCTTTATCGTGCCATCGGGATTGAGCAGGGTCTTGAAGGGCACGTTCTTCGAGCCCGGGATATGCCCCCCGCGCAGCCCCGGCCGCGGCTCGGGCGCCTCGCCGCGGAAGCGCTCGGCCGAGCGCGCGTCGACGATCTGGATGTCGCCGAGCTTGGCGGCTGCGGCGACCTGGGTCACGTCGCGCACCAGGCTCGCGTTGCGGCGCGCGGTGAAGTGCCGCTCGCGCAGCACCGGCGATGTGTCCTCGAGCGGGCGTCCCTCGGCGCGCCATTTCGGCAGGCCCCCGTCGAGGACGGCCACGTCGGTCTTGCCGAACAGCCGCAGCATCCACCAGACCCGCGGGGCGCTGAAGATGCCCGCGGCATCGTAGACCACCACCCGGTGGCCGTCGCCGATGCCCATGGCCCGCATACGCGAGACGAACTTCTCCGGCGGCGGCACCATGTGGGGCAGGTCCGACTTGTCGTCGGAAATCTCGTCGATGTCGAAGAAGCGCGCGCCGGGAATGTGAGCGGCGTCATACTCCGCCCGTGCGTCGCGCCCGGCATCGGGCAGGTGCCAGCTTGCGTCTATGACGCGCAGATCCGGCGCGTCCAAATGCGCTGCGAGCCAGTCTGTCGAGACGAGAAGCTGCGGATCGTTGCTCGGCATGACCGTTCCTGCTCCTTGTGTGCAGCGACCGCGATAGCCGCGAACAGGTGCCGGAGCAAGCGGGCGCGGGGCAATCGGAGCTTGGGCGCCTGCCGTTTCAGGCGGATGCGCGCGCGGCTTCCTCGAAGAGGATTGCGTGGCGGGCGGCGAGGCGGTGCGGGTCGTCGTCGTAGCCGCCGCCGAGGACACCGGCGAGGGGAACGCCGCTTGCCCGCGCCCAGCCGATCACCATCGCGTCGCGGGCGCGCAACCCTGCGTCGGTCAGCGCGAGCCGGCCGAGGCGGTCGCCGGCATGGGGGTCTACGCCTGCGTTGTAGAAGACGATCGAGGGGCGGAACCCGGCCACGCCGGCCAGCGCATGGCCGAGCACCTCGAGATAGGCGCGGTCGGCGAGGCGGTCGGGCAGGGGAAAGTCGACATGCGAGGCCGCCTTGCGCGCGGGATAGTTGCGCTCGCCATGGAGCGAGAGCGTCAGCACGTCCGAGCGCCCGGCGAAGATGCGGGCGGTGCCGTCGCCCTGGTGGACGTCGCAGTCGACGATCAGCACCCGGGCGACCCGGCCCTCGTCGAGAAGCGCCTGAGCGGCGATCGCCACGTCATTGAAGACGCAGAAGCCCGCGCCGCCGTCGGGGCCGGCATGGTGCGAGCCGCCGGCCATGTTGCAGGCGATCCCGTGCTCCAGCGCCAGCCGGGCGGCCAGCAGCGTGCCGGCGGCGGAGAGGAAGGCGCGGCGCGAGACGGCGGCGGTGTTCGGCAGGCCGATCATCCGCTCCTCCGCGGGTGTCAGGCGCTGGTTGGCCACGCGCTCGACGTAGTCGATGGCATGGACGGCGGCGGCAAGGCGTGTTTGCACCGGGGCGGGGGCGAGATACCCGCCGGCCTCGGGCAGGAGGCCGCGCGCGGTCAGCGCCTCGCGCAGATAGCCGTACTTCGACATGGGGAAGCGATGGCCGGGCCGGAGCGGCGCGATGTAGTCGGGGTGATAGACGATCGGCAGGCTCATGGCCCGTCGAGGCGGGCGGCGATGATCGCCGCGCAGGCCTCGGCCTCGGTGGCGAGCGTGGCGCGCAGTGTCTCGAGGTCGGGGGCGCCGGTGGCTGCCAGCACCAGCCGGACCAGCCCTTCGCCGCCCTCGGCAGGGTCGATCGTGCGGTCGGAAGCGAGGCGGCCGAGCTGCTGCAGCGTGGCGAGGCGGCCGAGCGCCTCCTCCAGCCTCGCGGCGTCGGCCTGGTCGATCCAGCCCATGCGCGCAAGCCGCGCCAGCATCTGCCGCGGGCGGCGCAGGGTGGCGAGATTGTGGATCAGCGCACCCGACTGGGCGAGGAGCTCGATGTCCATCATCCGGCCGGCGCCGAGCTTCGTCTCCCAGGGGTGGGCGCCGGCGGCCCCCTGCGCCTCGCCGAGGCGGCGGCGCATGTCGCGGGCATCGGCGAGAACCTTGGCCACGTCCTGCGGACGGGCGAGCACTTCGGCGATGGCGTCATGGACGCGGGCGGCCAGAGCCGGCGGGCCGGCGACGACCCGGGCGCGCGTCAGCGCCAGGTGCTCCCAGGTCCATGCCTCTTCGGCCTGATAGCGGCGAAAGCCCGGCAGGCTGGTCGCCACCGGCCCCTGCCGGCCGGAGGGGCGCAGGCGCATGTCGACCTTGTAGAGGATGCCCTCGGCCATCGGCGCGCTCAGCGCCGCGATCAGCGCCTGGGTCAGACGGGCGTAGTAGACGGGGACCGCCAGCGGGCGGCGACCCTCGGAGGCCTCCGCGCCCTCGGCGTCGTAGATGACGATGACGTCGAGGTCGGAGGTCGCCGTCATCTCGCGGCTGCCCATCTTGCCCATGGCGAGGACGGCGGCACCAGCGCCCGGCGGGGGGCCGTGGCGCGTGGCGAAGTCGGCCTCCACATGCGGCAGGAGCGCCGCGATCACCGCCTCGGCCACGGCGGAATAGGCGGTGCCGGCCTCGTCGGCATCGGCGAGGCCGCGCAGGAGATGCACGCCGATGCGGAAGTGGCGTTCCTTGGTCCAGGTCCGCGCGAGATCGAGCGCGGCCTGGTAGTCGGCGGTGCGCTCCAGCGCGGCGGCCAGGTCAGCGCGCAACTCTTCCACCCCGCGCAGCGGCTTGTAGAAATCGGAGCTGATGACGGCGTCGAAGACGCCCGCGTTGCGGCCGAGGTGGCGGGCGAGCTCGGGCGTGGTGGCGCAGATGTCGACGAGCAGGTCGAGGAGCTGCGGGTTCGCATCGAGGAGCGAGAAGATCTGCACCCCCGCGGGCAGGCCGGAGAGGAAGCGGTCGAGCGAACGCAGCGCGCCGTCGGGGTCGGGGGCCTTGGCCAGGCGGGCGAGGAGCAGCGGCTCGAGCCGGCGGAAGATGCCGCGGGCGCGCTCGCTGCGGAAGGCGGGCAGGCGCTGCCAGTCGCCCATAAGCGCCTCGGCAGCGGGGCCGTCGCTGAAGACCTCGTCCGCAGCCGGGGCGTCCGTGGGGCGCTTGTCCTTGGCGAAGAAGGGCTCGGTCAGGCGGTGGACGGTCTCCAGCCGCTCCATGAGCTCTGTCTCGAAGCTGGCGGTGTCGGGCGCGCCGGCGAAGGCGGCGAGCCGGTCGAGCTCGGCCGCGCTCGCCGGCAGGCGGTGGGTCTGGGCGTCCTCGAGCATCTGGATGCGGTGCTCGAGCGTGCGGTGGGCGACATAGGCCTCGGTCAGGGTCGCGGCCGTGTCCGGCTCGACCCAGCCCTTGCCCGCCAGCGCGGCCAGAGCGGTCAGCGTCTCACGCTGGCGCAGGCCCGGATCGCGGCCGCCCATGATGAGCTGGCGGGTCTGCGTGAAGAACTCGATCTCGCGAATGCCGCCCTGGCCGAGCTTCAGGTCGTGGCCGGGGACTTGCAGAGGTCCGGCGAGGCCCTTGTGGCTGCGGATCTTCAGCCGCATGTCATGGGCGTCCTGGATCGCGGCATAGTCGAGGTGCCGGCGCCAGATGAAGGGGCGCATCCGCTCGAGGAAGGCATCACCGGCCGCGATCGCGCCGGCGCAGGGGCGGGCCTTGATATAGGCGGCGCGCTCCCAGGTGCGGCCGAGGCTCTCGTAGTAGTTCTCGGCTGGCTCGGTGGCGATCACGACCGGCGTGACCGAGGGGTCGGGACGCAGGCGCAGGTCGGTGCGGAAGACATAGCCCTCGCCCGTCACCTCCGAGAGCATCTTCACCATGCGCTGGGTCACGCGGATGAAGCCCGCGCGCAGTTCGGCATAGTCGGAGGGCTCGTGGCGGCTCTCGTCGAAGAGCACGATCAGGTCGATGTCGGAGGAATAGTTCAGCTCGCGCGCGCCCATCTTGCCCATGGCGAGCACGAACATGCCGGCGGCCTCGGGGATGTCGGCATCGGTCACGCCGGGCAGCTTGCCCCGCGCGATCTCGGCGGCGATCAGCGTGGTCAGCGACTGCTGGACGGCGCGGTCGGCCAGGTCGGTCAGCGCACCGGTGACGGCGCCGAGGTCCCAGACCCCGCCGAGATCGGCGAGCGCGATCAGGAGCGCCGCGCGCCGCTTGCCCCGGCGCAGGGCCGGGCCGAGGGTGGCGGCGTCGGGGCCGGTCATCTCCGCGAGAATGCCGGCCAGCGCATCCTCCGGCGCGGTGGCGAGCGCCTCCCGCAGCCAGTCGGACTCGCGGCGCATCAGCCCGGCGAGATAGCCCGAGGCGCCTGCGGTTCCGGCGAGCAGCGCGCGCACCTCCGCGGGCTGCTCGATGAACAGCGCCTCCGCATCGGCGGCATGGTCGCGGTCCCAGACGCGCGGGGCGCGGGCGATGCGGTCGGCGAGGGTGTTGGTCATCGGGCCTCGCGGCTGGGGCAGGGGTCGGGCGCGACCTTAGCGCCGGCTGCGGGGGGTGCAACTGTGGAGCTGCGGTGCGCCCATGGTCGTCCCCGGCGGGGCTCGGGTGTGCCCGGGCAGAGCGTTGAAGAAAGCACATTCATCCAGCGCAAGATCTCCGCAAGCTTCGCGACGCGCAAACAGACAGAACGAAGAGACGGGCCCGATGGCGATATACATGGGTGTCGTGAAGGGCATGGGCAGCGGCAATGTCCACGCGAACAACGCGAAGACTTTCGTCGAGCGCGAATATGTGGACATCGGGCCGCATCACCTGCGCAAGGTGTTTCTTCCCCAGTACCTCGACGACATGCTCCAGCCGGCGCAAGCCTCGGGCGAGGAGACAGCAATCAGCACCTATCGCTGACTGGGCCTCTCGCGACGGAGTGTTCGCGCCATCCGCAAATCCGATCGCACGACACGAAGCTCCGAAACGGCGCTGTCGATACCGCTGGTCATTCTGGCCTTTGCGCCGATCGTGGCCGTCGCCATCGGCCTGCTGTGCGGCGTGATCTACGCGGCATATGGCATTTTTGGCTACCTGCGCGCCCGGTTCGCATTCTAGAGCGGAAGCGGAAGTCGGGTCGGCAAGCGGCCATGCATGCGCAGCAACACCGAGAGAGGGAGGCCCGTCTGCCCGCTCGTCCCCGCTACTCCCCCGCCAATTCCTCCAGCCGCCGCCGCTCGGCCTCGGTGAGGGGCGGGCGTGCAGGGGGCGTGGCGGTGGCGCGGCGGCGGATGAAGGCCAGCGCGAGCCCGCCGCCGATCAGCAGGAAGGCCGGACCCGACAGCCAGAGCGCGGCATTGGCCCAGGTGAAGGGTGGGCGGAACAGCACGAACTCGCCGTATCGGTCGACGACATAGTCCAGCACCTCGGGGTTGGTGTCCCCCGCCACCAGCCGCTCGCGCACCAGAAGGCGCAGGTCGCGGGCGATCTCGGCATTGCTGTCGTCGATCGACTCGCTCTGGCAGACGACGCAGCGCAGCTCGCGGGTGATCTCGCGGGCGCGGGTCTCGAGCGCGGGGTCGTCGAGGATCTCGTCGGGCTGGATCGCGGCCGCCTGCAGCGGCAGCAGCAGGACGGCCAGGATCAGGATCAGGCGCCGCATCGGGATCACTCGGCCGGCAGGGCAGCGGCATCGGGGCGGGCGCGGCGGGCGGCGGGCGCCCCGACCCGGTAGCGGCGGTCGGTCAGGCTGATCGCGCCGCCGGCGGCCATGATCAGCGACCCGATCCAGATCCAGTTGGCGAAGGGCTTCACATAGGTGCGCAGCGCCCAGCCGCCGCCCATCTGCTCGTCACCCAGCGCCACATAGAGGTCGCGGGTCAGGCCCCGGTCGATCGCCGCCTCGGTCGTGGTCATGGCCTGCACCGGATAGAAGCGCTTCTCCGGTCGCAGCGTGGCGATCTGGCGGCCGTCCTTGAGCACCGCCAGGACGGCGGTCTCGGCGAGGTAGTTCGGCCCCTCGGTATTTTCGACGCCATCGAGGCGGAGCGTGTATTCGGCAGCGGGTAACGCGTCCCCGATGCGGATCACGCGGATGTCTTCGCTCTCCCAGGCGCTGATCGCGGCCACGCCGAAGATGGTCACGCCGAGCCCGGCATGGGCCACCGTCTTGCCCCAGTCGGCGCGCGGCAGGTTGGCGGCGCGGCGCAGGCTCTCGCGCAGGCCCGCCTGGCGCAGACGGACGCGGCTGGCCACATCGGCGAAGGCTCCGAGCACCAGCCAGGCCGCCAGTGCGATGCCGATCGGCGCCAGCAGCGAGCGGCCGGTCTGCAGCGCCCAGACCAGCGCGCCGAGCGCCAGCGACAGCGCCAGCACGCCCCAGAGCGGCTCCATCGCCTTGTCGAGACGGCCGCGCTTCCAGGGCAGCACCGCGGCAACCGGCAGGATCATGGCGATCGCGACCATGAACGGCGTGAAGGCGAGGTCGAAGAACGGCGGGCCGACCGAGACCTTGCGGCCCATGAACACCTCGGCCAGCAGCGGCCAGATGGTGCCGAAGAAGACCACCATGGTGGCCGAGACCAGCAGCACGTTGTTGGCGACGAGCCCGCTCTCGCGGCTGATCGAGGAAAAGACGGTGTGCGAGCGCAGGATCGGCGCCCGCCAGGCATAGAGCGTCAGTGATCCGCCGATGAAGGCGCCGAGGATCCAGAGCAGGAACATCCCCCGCTCGGGGTCGTTGGCGAAGGCATGCACGCTGGTCAGGATACCCGATCGCACCACGAAGGCGCCGATCAGGCTGAAGGAAAAGGCCAGGATCGCGAGCAGGATCGTCCAGGATTTCAGGGTGTCGCGCTTCTCGACCACGATGGCCGAGTGCAGCAGCGCGGCCGACAGCAGCCAGGGCATGAAGCTGACGTTCTCGACCGGGTCCCAGAACCACCAGCCGCCCCAGCCGAGCTCGTAATAGGCCCAGAACGACCCCAGCGCGATGCCCACGGTCAGGAAGGCCCAGGCGATCAGCGTCCAGGGCCGGACCCATCGCGCCCAGGCCGCGTCAACGCGGCCCTCGATCAGTGCGGCGATGGCGAAGGAATAGGCGATCGAGAGCCCGACATAGCCGAGGTAGAGAAACGGCGGATGGAAGGCGAGGCCGGGATCCTGCAGCAGCGGATTGAGGTCGTTGCCGTCCATCGGCGGCACGCCGAGGCGCCAGAACGGGTTCGAGGTCCAGAGGATGAAGGCGAAGAAGGCCGCGGCGATCGTCGACTGCACCGCCAGCACCCGCGCCTTCAGGGTCGGGGGCAGGTTCTTTCCCCACCAGGCGACCATGGCGCCGAAGAGCGTCAGGATCAGCACCCAGAGCAGCATCGAGCCCTCGTGGTTCCCCCAGGTGCCGGAGACCTTGTAGAGCATGGGCTTCGACGAATGCGAATTCAACGCCACCAGGCGCACGGAGAAATCCGAGACCACGAAGGCGTAGGTGAGCGCGAGGAAGGACGAGGCGGTCAGCACGAACTGGATCGTCGCGGCCGGCACCGCCACCCGCATCCAGTCCCCCCAGCCGCGATGGGCGCCGACCATCGGCACCACGGCCTGAATGAGGGCGACCAGAAAGGCCAGGATCAGGGCAAGATGGCCCAGCTCGACGATCATCATCCGCCTCCCGCGACTAGCGCGGAATATGCGGCGGATGGGCGATGGGTGCAATGCGCGCCGGCCCGGGACCGGGCCGCCTCTCGGGACGGCCCGGTCACAGTGATGTGTTCACGCGGAGGCGGAGCGGCCCCGCATCGCGCGCCACTCGTCGACGGCGGGATTGTGGTCCGGGTGGCCCGGGGCGGGCGCGGCGGAGGCGAAGGCGAGCGCGATGCCCGCAGTCGGATCGGCCGGCGGGACGGGCGGTGCCGGAACGGCGGCAGGCGCGGCCAGCGCCGCGGCCGTGGGCTGGACCTTGGGCTCCACTATCCCGGACAGCACGCTGCGCGCCCGCTGGTGATGCAGCTCGCGCGCGCCGAAGTAGAAGGATACGATCGCGCCCAGGAGCCACCAGAGCGGCTCGGGGACGAGATCGAGCCCCTGCATGCGCAGGCCGAAGCCCACCGGCTCGACCATCGCATAGGCGAAGAGCCCGAGCGTGCCGACGGTCATCAGCGGCCGGGGCAGCCGGTTCATCGCGTTGACGAAGCGGTCGAAGGGCGAGCGCCCCTCGCCGCTGGCGAATTCGGCGCCGAACTGGGTGAGCGCCCCGGCGATGCGCGTCTCGGCGGCCGCCTCGCGCTCGGCGCGGTTGCCGACGAAGACCTCCGCCACGCCGCCCACGGCCGCGCCCACGTCGCGGGCCGTCTCGCCGAGGCCGAGAATGCGTCCCATCACGCCCATGCCGCCACCCTCGCGTTGTGCTCGGCGCGGGTCAGGTGAAACCGGGCGGAGATGAACTCCTCGGCCCGGGTGATCCAGCCGCCCTTTCCGCCGTTGCGGGCGCGGGCATACTTGCGGCTGGCCGCGCGCTGGTCAGCGAGCCGGTAATAGTAGTTGCGCCGCGCGATCCCGTAGGCATCGGCGAGATGGTCTGGCGCGAGCTCCATCGCCTGGGCCACCGTGCGGGCGGTGATCGGGCCGATGACGCCGTCGTCGCGGATCGCCATGCCGAAGGAGGCCATCAGCCGCTGCAGGATGCGCACGGCATTCGCGCCGGCGTTCACCTGCATGTCGAAGACCGAGGCCTGCAGCGGTTCGGGCAGCTGGTTGATCTTCGGCTCATGGTAGTAGTGCTTCACATAGACTTCCGCCGCCTGCGCCGGCGTCAGCGCGCGTACATCGGCGATGTCGACGCGGCCGTCGCGGTTCAGGTCCATGCCGAGGCGGCGCATCGTGTGGATGGTGACGCCATGGTTGGTGGCGCCGCCCGGATCGTCGGGGTCGTTGACGAACCCCCCCTCGCGACGGACGATCTCCGCCGCGATGCTCTCGACCGAGTGCATCGGGTCACTCCTCTGGAAATCGGGCAGGGGTGGCGCGACACTGACAGGATCAGGCTAAGATTTGATTTACCGCCCCGCCCGCGGGGGCCGGGAACGGGCGCGCCGCATCGCCGCGGGCACCTCCCTCCGCTGTCCGGAAGGTTTCGCTCAAGTTAACGGGCCGACGAATACCGTGTATAATCAACAGGATGGGCGTTTGCTCAATGTTGAGCAGACCTGGCTTTCAGTCCACCGGTGCCGGGCTCACCCCGCCGCCGAAGCGCAGCAGGCCCTGTTCCTCGAGCGCCTCGGCGACCTCGCGGGGCATGTAGCTCTCGTCGTGGCGCGCCAGCACCTCGGTCGCGACGAAGACCTCGCCCTCCATGCGGCCGGTGGCGATGACACCCTGGCCCTCGCGGAAGAGGTCGGGAAGGATGCCGGCGAAGACCACCGGCAGGGCGGCGCCACCATCGGTCACCTGGAAGCGGATCTCGTGACCATCGCCGCGGCTGACGGTGCCCTCCTCGACCAGTCCGCCGAGACGGAACCGCTCACCCTCGCGCGGCGGGTCGACGGCCAGCTGGCTGGGGCTGCGAAAGAACTCGATGCCGTCACGCATGCCGTAGCCGACGAGGGCCGTGGCCAGCGCCAGCATCACCGCACCGATGACGATCAGCTGGATGCGCCGCCGCTTCTTCAGTCCTACCGCCATGGCGCTCCCAGATCCATGCTCGCCAGCATCCGCGCGTTCTCACGCCGCACCAGCCGGTCGAGCGCGGCATTCACCTCGGCGCCGTATATAATCGTCGCGCCGGTAATGTAGAAGAACATCAGCGTGATGATCACCCCCGCCAGCGTCCCGTAGATGATCGTGTAGGACGGCGTGAAGCTCAGGTAGATGGAAAAGCCCGTCGCCGCGATGATCCAGATCACGGTCGTCACCAGAACGCCCGGCCAGATCCGCGTGCCGCGCATGCTGCGGCCCGGCAGGGTCCGGTGCATGACCGTCAGGAAGGCGACCAGCACCAGCAGTCCGAAGGCATAGGTCATATAGCCGGCCTCGGGCGGGATCGGCACCGGGATCAGGCTGTCGGCATAATTGAGGATCAGCGGGCTGAGCAGGATCGAGACCCCGAGCAGCGCCGAGACCAGCGCGCCGAGGATGACGAGCGCTATGGCAAGCGCGCGGTTCTGGAAGAAGTTGCGCGGGTCGTCCACCTGGTAGGCGCGGTCGAAGGCGATGCGGAACGCCTCGACGGCATTCGAGGCGACCCAGATGGCGAAGATCGCAGAGATGGTCAGCACCTCGCGGCTCTGCTTGCCGAGAACCTCGATCACCACCGGTTCCAGCGTCAACGCCACATGCGGCGGCGCGATGCGGAAGAGCGCGTCGATGATCTCGTCGGAGCGGTCATACCCGACCATGATCCCGATCATCGTCGCGGCGAAGATCAGGAAGGGAAAGAGCGACAGGAGACCCGAGAAGGCGATGAAGCCGGCCATCGACCAGCCGTCGTTCGGTCCGTTGAAGCCGTTGAACGCGTCCCAGAGGACGCGCAGGAAACGGCGGGTCGCTTTCACGGAAAGAGCGCAGGCGCCATCAGCCCGGTGGTCTCGGGCAGGCCCAGCATCAGGTTTGCGTTCTGCAGCGCCTGGCCCGACGACCCCTTGGTCAGGTTGTCGAGGGTCGAGAAGACCATGACCCGCCCCGGACGGCGGTCGGGGATCACGCCGATATGGACGAAGTTCGAGCCGCGCACATGATGCGTCGCCGGCGACTGGCCGTAGGGCAGGACGGTGATGAACGGCTCCTTGGCGTAGGCCGCCTCGAAGGCCGCATGGATCGCCGGGCCCTCGCCGCGGACGTAGATCGTGGCGAGGATGCCGCGGTTCTGCGGCAGGAGGTGGGGCACGAAGGTCACGGCGACCTCGCGGCCGGCGGCCTTGGTGAACTCCTGGTCGAATTCCGCCAGGTGCCGGTGCTTCGCCACATTGTAGGCGGTGTAGCCCTCCGACACCTCGGAGTGCAGCGTATTCTCCTTGGGCGCGCGTCCGGCGCCGGAGACCCCGGTGGCAAGGTCGATGATGATGTCGTCGGGGTCGATCACGTCGGCCCGCAGCAGCGGCACGATGCCGTAGATGCCGGTCGCGGCATTGCAGCCGGTGCCGGCCACCAGCCGGGCGGTGCGGATCTCGTCGCGGTAGAACTCGGTCAGGCCGTAGACGGCCTCGTCCTGCAGGTCGAGCGCCTGGTGGGGATGGCCGTACCACGTCTCGTAGACCGCCGGGTCGTGCAGGCGGAAGTCGGCGGAGAGATCCACGATCTTCAGATCCCGCGGCAGGGCCGAGATGACTTCCTGGCTGGTGGCATGGGGCAGGGCACAGAAGGCGAGGTCGATGTCCGAGAAGTCGATCTCGTCGATGGTGGTCAGGCGCGGCAGGTCGAGGTGGCGCAGATGCGGGAAGACCGCACCCATCTCCTGCCCGGCCTTGCGCTCGGCGGCCAGTGCCTTGATGCGCAGGTTCGGATGGGTGGCGATCAGGCGGACCAGCTCGGCGCCGGTATAGCCGCTGGCCCCGAGAATCGCGATGTCGAAGACGTCGGCCATGGCGGGCACCCCTGAATCTATCGGCCGCGACCTCTACGCCAAAGGCACGCGAGGTTCAATGCGCAAGCGTGCGCACCTTGTAACATGCTGAAATTGAATGTGGAATAACATGTATACACAATGTGTACACGTCTTGTCAGGCGACGCTGCTGTGTTCGAACCCCAGCGGATGCCCGGTGAAGGTCAGTGCGCGGCGGCCGACCGCCTCGGGATCGCCGGTGGTCAGGTAGCGCACCCGGCCGCTGCCGCCGCCGAAGCGCCGGTGGCGGCCGAGATAGTCCGACAGGCTCGACGCCGTCAGCTCGGGCTGCGAGATAAGCGCGGTGCCAGCGGGAAGGGCGGCGCGGAACGCCTCCTCGACGAGGGGATAGTGCGTGCAGCCGAGAACGGCGGCCTGCGGCTGGGGCAGCCGGGCGAGGAGCTCGCGCACATGCCGGCGCACGAGGCCGCCAGCGGTGTCGAGATCACCGGCCTCGATCGCCTCGACCAGCCCGCCGCAGGCCTGGGCCACGACCTTCACGTCGCGGGCGCGGAAGCGCAGCTCGCGCGGGAAGGCGCCCGAGATCACCGTGGCGGCCGTGGCGAAAAGCGCCACGTCGCGCAGCCCGGTATGGGTCGGCGGCGAGTTGTCGCCCCAGTGGCGCCGGGTGAGATGCTCGATGACGGGGACGAAAACCCCGAGCACGCGGTGCTCGGCGGGATCGAGCCAGTTCACCTGCAGGTCGTGCAGCGCCACGGCCGAGGCGGTGTTGCAGGCGAGAACCACCAGCCGGCATCCCTCGTCGAACAGCCGCTCCACCCCGCGACGGGTCAGGTCGTAGACTTCGGCCGGTGCGCGGGTGCCGTAGGGGGCATTCGCATTGTCGCCGAGATAGATGAAATCCTGGTCCGGCAGCTTGCGGCGGAAGGCGTCGAGGATCGTCAGCCCGCCGAGGCCGCTGTCGAAGACGCCGATCGCCGCGCTCGGCAGAGCGGCCGCGGACCCGGAGGGCGCCGGAGCGCCCGTCGTGCCGGGAAAGTCGCGCATCCGCGGGTCCTCCATCACGGCCTCCGGTGGCCATCTGTGTAAGCTATGCCTGCGAGAGCGTTGATAACACATATGGCTCGCGGCCGGAACGACCGCCTGCAGGGCGCGGCGCTTTCCGCGGCGCCTGTGGTGTTCCTGCCGCCGGGCGCGGGCGTCAGCCCCGGTCCTCGAATTCGAATCCGTAGGAGACATCCGCGATCGGTGCCGGCGACAGGCGGTAGGTCTCGGCGCGCAGATGGTCCATCAGGCCGCGCGCATCGCCCGCCAGCGCCGCGATCCCGGCGGGGTCGAGCGGCCGGCCGATCACCACCCGCACCGGGGTGCCGACGCGGGCGCGGAACTCGTTGACCAGAAGCGCGAGCCGCAGGGTGCCGTGGAGGTGGCTCGCGAGCTGGAAGAGCCGGCTGTTGTGGCCCTCGAAGAACACCGGCACCACCGCGGCGCCCGATTTCGCGATCAGCCGGGCGGTGAAGCGCCGCCAGCACGGGTCCATCGGCCGGCCCAAGGGCCGGAGCGCCGTCGAGACGGTGCCGCCGGGGAAGATGCCGATGCAGCCGCCGCCGGCGAGATAGTCGAGCGCGACCCGGCGGGTCTCGAGGTTCACCGCCTGGGCCGCGCGGGTGTCGTCGAAGCTGATCGGCAGGACGACCCGGTCGAGCTCGGCCGCCTTGCGGAACACGCTGTGGGCGAGGATGCGGAAATCGTTGCGGCTGCGGGCGAGGATGTGGCCGAGCATCAGCCCGTCGAGAATGCCGTAGGGATGGTTGGCGATCACCACCAGCGGGCCGCGCTCGGGCAGGTTGCCGAGCCCGCCGCCGACGACGTCGAGCTTCAGGCCGTAGCGCTCGACCATCACCTCCCAGAAGTCGCGCCCCGCCGCCACCTCGGCGTCATAGCCGCGCGCCATGCGGATCAGCCCGAGCCGCCCGGTCATGTTCTCGAGCGAGCGGATCACCGCCCGCCCGGCCCGGGTGCGGGCCGAGGAGGCATAGCTGATCTCGCGCGCGATGCTGGGGGCGGGGCTCATCAGAGACGCTGGGCGGTGGGCGATCCTGCCTCCCGCCGCGACGCGACGTCCGCGCCACGGTCGGGCGAAGATTCTGCGACAGCGGCGGCCGAGGCGGCGGCGCTGACCCTGGCGGGTGCCTCGTCTGGCATGAGGCCGCCTTGGCGTGGTCAGCGGAGGGGGACTGGAGCCCCCAGGATCACGATCGACCACCAGGGCGTCGCGACGAGGCCGTCTGCGACCCGCTCATGGACCGGCCCGGGCTCGGTGCAGGTCCAACCAACGCGCGCCGGCCGAGCCTGCTGCCCGAGGGGGCGGGCGCCCGGCTTCAACGCCGCCGGACGCCCTGTTCCTGCTGCGAGAGAGGGGCCGCGCTAAGCGACCCGGTACTCGCTGAGCGCCTCGAAGTTGGGCTCGATCCCTATTCCTGGCACCGAAGGTGGGCTCACCGTCCCGTCGCTGTTCAGCATCAGCGGCTCGACATAGGTGTGGAGCCACATCGGGTCATGCGTATCCCGGTAGAACTCCAGGATGAGGCCGTTCGGGATCGCGCAGACCAGGTGGATGTGGATGTCCTGCGTCCCGTGCGGGGCGACGTCGATTCCGTAGGCCTGGGCCAGCGCTGCAACCTTCATGAACTCGGTCACCCCGCCGAGGATCTTGGCATCCGCATTCCAGATCGCCGCCGCATCGTGCTCGATCAGGTCGCGGAATCCGAAGAGCGTGTATTCGTTCTCCCCGGTCGCAATCGGGATGTTCGTTGCCTCGACCACCTTGCGGTGCCCCTCGTAGTCATCGGGAAGCACCGGCTCCTCGAGCCAGTAGATGTCGTGCTTGGCCACCGCGTCGCAGAGGCGGATCGCCTCGTAGGAACGGTATGCGCAGTTTGCGTCCAGCATGAGCTTCACGTCGGAGCCGATCGCCTCACGGACGACGCGGACGCGCTCTGCGTCCTCGCGGATGCTCGCCGCACCCACCTTCATCTTCACCGCGCGCGCGCCCATGGCGACATTCGCCTCCATCTCGGCGGCGAGCTCGCGATGGCCCTTGCCCTCCTCGTAGTAGCCGCCCGCGATATAGGTCGGGATGCGGTCGACGTGACCGCCGAGAAGCTTGTAGAGCGGCATGCCCGCCACCTTCGCGCGGATGTCCCAGAGCGCGATGTCGATGGCACTGATGGCCCGCGTGGTGATCCCGCGCCGCCCGCGCAGCTTCGGCACCCACATCTCCTGCCAAAGCCGCTCGACGTTGATCGGATCCTTGCCGATGAGGACCGGGGCGAGATCTTTCAGTGCGGCGCGCAGGACCGGGCCGATGCCGCCCACGCCGATCCCGGTGATGCCCTCGTCGGTCGCAATCTTCACGAACGTCACGCCAGCCATCTCATAGGTCAGCTTGCCGTCCGTGATCGGAACCTTGCGCTTCCAGGCATATTCTTCGAAATCAACCGAGGTTATCTTCACGGTGGATTTTCCCTTCACTTGAATTGAGATTGTGTCGCGGTCAGGATTTCAGAAGAAATTCCTCGAGTTCTTCCGCGGGGCGTGGGTCGAAGCCCAGCCCTGCCTTCTCCGGGACCGACACCCAGCCGCCGCTGCTCTGCGGCGGGTCGATGAAGATCGCCTCGCCCGCCTGCCAGGCCAGCCAGTGGAACTCCACGTGGCCACCGTTCGGAACGCCCGCATGCAGATGCAGGTTGTGCAGCGGCCAGGCGCCGCCATTGGCGATGGGCAGGTTGTAGGCGCGTGCGAGGGCCGCGACCTTGGTGCATTCGGTATAGCCGCCGCCATGGACGACGTTGGGCTGCGCCACGTCGACCGCGCCGTTCACGATGAGCTCGCGATGGGCCCAGATATGGCCGAGGTTCTGTCCGGCGGCGATCGGGATGTTGGTGCTCTGCCGCACATGCGCGAGGCTGCGGAAGTCGTTGCCGAGGACGGGCTCCTCGAACCAGGTGAGATCGCAGTCCTTGATCCGGTCGCAGAGCCGGAGCGCCTCCGCCGGCGTGAACTTGCAGTTCGCGTCGATCATCAGCTCGATATCCGGACCGATCGCCTCGCGCACCGCATGAACACGCGCCGAATCCTCGCGGATGTCCCTCGGCAGGAAGCGGTTGCTGCGTTCGGCCGGCTCGGGCTCGTCCCCGTCGGCGGAGGGGTGCTTCAGGCCGCCCACCACCATCTTCAGCCGCGTGTGTCCATCGGCCACGAGTGACTTCGCCACCTCAACCAGCTCCTCGCGGGAGTATTCGCTGACGCCGAAGGTGATGTAGGCCGGCACCTCCTCCGACGCGCCGCCGAGGAGGCGCGCGACCGGCTGGCCCAGCGCCTTGCCCTTGATGTCCCAGAGCGCGATGTCGACCGCGCTGACGGCCGAGCTCCAGAAGCCGGTGAAGCGACGGTAGTTCTGCCGGGACAGCAGCGTCTGCCAGATCCTCTCGGTGTTCATCGGGTCCTGGCCGATGATCATGGGTGCGACCTTGCGTTCCACGAAAGCGGCGGCATCGCGGACGTGATCCATCCCGCCGCAGAGGCCGGTGCCGACGAGGCCGTCGTCGGTCTCGATCGTCACGAGGGCGAAGGGCAGGTGCAGGCGGGCGCCGGTCAGCGGGATGGCGACCGGCACGGTGTAGGCGTGCGCTTCTATTCTGGCGATCTTCAAGGTGGGCTCCTGTCTCTGGATCAGTCTTCGAGGATGACGCAGTCGTCCCGCTCGAAGGCGAGGACGACCTGGTCACCGCGTTCGGCGCGCATGGGCGGCGTGGCCTGCACGCGGATCTGGTGCGGAATGCCCGGCACATCGACGAAGTAGTCGACGAGGTTTCCCGTCAGCGCCGCGTCGGCGACGGTGCCGATGACGGTGTTGACCCCGGTTGCCGCGTCGCCGCGGGTGATGCGGATGTTCTCCGGACGCACCATCACGTTCACGCTCCGCCGGCCGTCGCCGACGCAGCCCTTCCCCGTCTCGACCGGCTGCTGCCCCGGGAGACGCCCGGCGTCCGCGCTCTCGAGCGCGACGGGCAGGATGTTGGCCAGGCCGATGAACTTCGCGACGAACTGGTTGCGCGGCACCGAGTAGATCTCGGCGGGCGGCGCCATCTGCTCGATCACCCCGCGCGACATCACCACCACGAGGTCGGAGAGGACCAGCGCCTCCTCCTGACTGTGGGTGACGTAGATGCTGGTGATCTTCAGCTTCTTCTGCAGCGAGCGGATCTCGAAGCGCATCGTCTCGCGCAGCACCGTATCGAGATTGCTGAGCGGCTCGTCGAGCAGGAGTATGGAAGGCTCGATGGCCAGCGCCCGCGCGAGCGCCACGCGCTGCTGCTGCCCGCCGCTCAGTTCCGTCGGATAGCGCTGCGCGAACTCTTCCATCTCGGTGGTGCGCAGCATCTTCATCGCCTGGTCACGGATCGTGTCGCGAGGCCACTTCCGCCGCTTCAGGCCGAAGGTGACGTTGTCGATCACCCGCATGTGCGGCCAGAGCGCGTAGCTCTGGAACATCATGCCGATCCCGCGGTCTTCGGGCGGCACCGACACGCGGCCGTCTGCGAGCAGACGGCCGTCCAGCGTGATCGATCCCGTGGTCGGCTGCTCCAGCCCGGCAATGCAGCGCAGCGTGGTGGTCTTGCCGCAGCCGCTCGGCCCGAGGAGCGACACCAGGCTTCCCGCGGGAACATCGAGGTCGATCCCGCGCACTGCAGGGACTGCGCCATAGTTCTTGCAGAGCCCGCGCAGAGAAAGCCGGATATCGGAGACCGCGGACGGATGCGCCGCAGAGGCCGCAGTGGTCATGGGTGTATTCCCCTCTTGTATGGTTCCAGCCCCGTTCATCGGCTCACCGGCTGGAATCGAGGACGGAGCGGCCGCCGAAATGCTGCAGGAGCAGCACCGGAATGCCGATGATCGCGAAGATGACCATGCCGAGTGCGCAAGCCACCGCGAGCCCGCCGGTCCCGTCCCAGATCTCCAGGAGCGCCGTCGCGGAGACGTCCGTATCGACGCCGCGCAGAACGATCGAGGCGCTCACCTCGGGAAAGGCCAGGATGAAGACGAGGATCCAGGTGTAGACGAGCGACTTGCGCACGAGTGGCAGGACGATGAGGACGATGGTGACAAGCTGCGAGGCACCATGCACGCGGGCGGCCTCCTCGAGCTCGCGCGAGACCTGCATCAGCGCCGTCTGGCTGTTGCGGACACCGAAGGCGATGAACCGCGCGGCATAGGCCACGAGCATGATCCAGAGCGTTCCGTAGATGCCAAGCCCGCGGAACGGCTCGTTCAGGTGAACGATGACGATGCCGACGGCGAGCGCGGTTCCCGCGACACCGAGCGGCAGGATGGCGATGTAGTCGAGGATCGCCCGTCCGCGCAGCTGTGTGCGGGTCACGATGTAGCCGATGATGACACCGAGCATCGTCACCAGCGTGGCCGAGGCCGTCGCGAGGATGAAGCTGTTCCAGAGCGCCTCGCGGAGGAAGCGCGTGCCGAGCACGAAGGCGTAGTTCCGCAGCGTGAAGTTGAAGGCGAAGATGTCCTGGCCCGCCGCCGGCAGGAAGGAGGTGAGCAGCATCAGCCCATATGGCACAAAGGCCGAGGTCAGCCCGAAGACGAGCCCGATGGCGGTGAAGAAGTGCCGCCACCGCCCGATCTCCATCAGCGCGGGCCGGAAGCCGCGACCGCCGAGCGTCTGATACATCTCGCCTCGGCGCACGACCCAGCGATAGACGACGAGCGAGGCAAGCGAGATCGCGACGACCGTCACGGAGAGCGTGGCGGCGGTCGGGAAGTTGAGCTGGGTCAGCAGCGCCCTCCGGATCGCCATGGTCATGACTTCCAGGTTGAGGATATGCGCCGTGCCGTAGATCGCGAGCGTGGTGCTGAACGCGAGCAGCCCGCCCGAGAGGATGGCCGGCAGCATGAGCGGCAGCGTGATGGAAAAGACCGTGCGCGCCGGACGCGCGCCCATCATCCGTCCCGCCTCCTCGAGCGAGGGGTCCATGTTGTTGAACGCCGGTGCGAGCTGCAGGAAGACGAAGGCGACGCCGTTCGGCACCGCGAGAAAGACGAAGGCCCAGATGGTGAAGATGTTGAGCGGACCGTAGTCCGTCACGTTGAACAGGAACCGAAGGAGCTGGTTCAGGTAGCCGTTGTTCGGGCCCGCGAGCTGGATGTAGGCGATGGTCATCAGGAAGGGCGGGCTTACGATCGCGACGATCACCGCGACGCGCACGAGCGCCTTGCCCCACATGCGTGTCCGGGCAACGCCGAAGGCCAGCGGCGTCCCGATGATCATGCTGAGCGCTGCGACCCCGACCGACGCGAGGATCGTGTTCATGAACGCCCGAAACAGCCGGCGGCTTCGAAACACGTCGGCGTAGTTCTCGAGCGTGAAGCCACCGCGTCCGTCCATGAAGCTCTGGACGAACATGAACCCGATGGGCAGCACCACGAGATAGGCGAGCGCGGCTGCCGCAATGATGAAGGTGATCAGCGCGGGTATCGAATGGGCAGACCGGCGAAAGCGAGGGGCCGGGCCGGCCGCATGGCCGCTCGTGACAATGGACATCGGATCGGTTTCCCGGGGCAGGTGGTCTTCGGGGAGAGGACGAGAGGGCCGGCGGCGAACGCGCCGGCCCTGCCGCCGGGGCTCAGTTGCCCATGGCCTCGTCAAAGGAGTCCATGGTCTCGGTGCGGCGTTCCGAAATGAAGGTCACGTCGACCGGATGAACGTCGACCTCAAGATTGCCGATGTTCCGGCCATCGACATAGGAGAACTCGGCGTCGGTGCGCACCGGAGCATGGCCGGTGTTCTGCGCCAGCGCGGTCTGCCCCTCGAGCGAGAGGATGAAGTCGACGAGTGCCTCGGCATTCGCGGGATTTGCGCTGCCCTCGACGATTCCGACGGCGAGGATTTCGGCCGAGGTTCCCTCGCTCGGCCAGACAAAGGCGGTGGGCTCTCCGGACAGGGCTGACTGGTTGGCCATGCCGGCGACCTGGATCCCTGCCAGCCGCTCGCCGCTGACCACGAGATCGCGGATGTTGCCGTGGCCGCCGGCCAGCATCACATTCGCGTCGCGCAGCGTCTCGAAGAAGCTCCAGTCATAGGGAGCCCCGCGATCCTTCAGGTGCTCGGTTATCAGCCAGAGGAGCCCGTGCACCGAAGAGGAGCTGGCCGGATCCGCGATGACCACCCGGTTCTGCCATTTCGGGTCGAGCAGATCGGCGAAGCTCGTCGGCACGTCCTCTTCGGCGACGAGGTTCGTATTGTACTGGATGACGTAGAGGGCGGCGAGCGCCGGAATGCGATGCCCCTCGGGATCCTTCATCGAGTCAGGCACCAGATCGAAGCCCGCGGGCTCGTAGGCACGAAACACACCGTATTGGTCCTGGAGAGCCTTGAGCTGAGCCTCGCTGATGAACACCACGTCCGGGTTCAGGCTGCCTGCACGAGCCTCGAGGGCGATGGTGGACATCAGCTCCTCGGTCGGCTGCCTCAGCGAACGCACGGTGATCCCGCTCGACGCTTCGAACGCATCAATGGCAGGCTGCACGCCCGCCCGGCTCATGCCGTAGTACAGGACCACCTCGCCGCTGGCATCCTGAGAGAGCGCCGGCCACGCGCCCCCGACAGTGATCATGGCTGTGAAGGCAGCTCCGAGAAATCGGAACGTCATGTGTCTTCCTCCCAAAGTAGCGCCATGCGGTCTGCATGTGCGGCTGGCATCGACCCTGGCGCCGTTGCGGCTTCGCTCTTGACGGGCCTTGTCGAATGGTTCATTGTGTGAACCAATGGTGTATTGAGTGAACTATCAGAAATCGAGGTAGCGCTGTCAAGGCGCCGATCGTCATGTTTGGAGGAATGGTGGCCACTTCCGCGACGCAGACCCTGCTGCGAGGGCTTTCGGTGCTGGAGGCGCTTGCATCGGCGCACCCGCTCACGCTTGGCCCGACACAGCTTGCCGCCATGTCGGGGCTGGACAAGGCGACGGCGATTCGCCTGGCGCGTACGCTCGTCCAGGCCGGCTATGTCGAGCAGGGGGAGAAGGATCGTGCCTACGGACTGACGCGGAAGGTGCTGAAGCTCTCCGCCAACCTGACCTGGGAGCTGGACCTTCGCACGCTCGTGCGGCCGCATCTCGTCGAGATGCGCGATCGAAGCGGCGAGACGGTGCATCTGGGATGCCTCGACGGCTGTGCGGTGCGCTACGTCGACAAGTTGGAGTCGAACCAGTCGATCCGGCTTGTTTCAGCGGTCGGGCAACTCATGCCAATTCACACGACGGCGCTGGGCAAGGCATTGCTCACCGGGCTTCCTGAAGCTGATCGAGCCGCACTCATTCAGCAGATCGACTTTGCCGAAAGCAGCCTCGGTCTTGCAGTCCAGGCGTCATTTCCGCCGGATGAGCGTGTCAAAGACATCGACAGCGTGCGGCGCGAGGCGTCCAGTTCCGGCCCCCCGCCGCTGACCCGCGAGGAACTCATCGCCGATGTCGAGGAGTCGATCCGCCGCGGCTACTCGATCGCACGGGTTCACGCCTTGTCGGTGGGCGCCAACATTCTCGGTCGCGGAAATCAGCTTCTGGGCGCGATCAGCATCGCAGGCCCGCATTTCCGAATGGAGCACCGGCTGGCTGAACTTGGCGAGCTATGCCGCAAGACGGCCATACGCATCTCGCAGGAGGCGCAGAGCACGGCTCTCGCAAGCCCGGCGTAGGGCGCCGACAGAAGGCTCCGAGGCAAGCCGGCGAGCAGGGCCACCGGCCCTATGCCTTGCGGGGCAATTCCTGCGCCGAGGATCTGACGGAACGAGCCGCCCGGGGGCGGCTGAATCTCAACCGGGGTCAGTGGACCACATTGGGTCGCCGATTCACCGGCGGCTTATGCCGACGCCCCGGAACCGAGATCCCGCAACCGCATGGGTTGCATCATATTTTCATGATGTTTGGTAGCTCCTACGGGAATCGAACCCGTCTTTCCAGATTGAGAATCTGGCGTCCTAACCGATAGACGAAGGAGCCGTGGCGCGTCACATAGACACAATCGCCATCGGGAGCAAGTGGGTGTCCCGGGGCTCGAGCTTTTCGCAGAGCCGGCCCGGATCCTTGCCGGACATCGCCCGATGTCGCCTCATAGGGCAGGGACGAAGGGCGCGCGCAAGATGGTCTGTGCGCAGGCAGCGCGCGGGGTCATGTGGTGCTTCCGGAGCTGCGCGAGCATCTCGCGGCGCTGGCGGGTCAGTCCTCCGCGACCCGGACGAGCCCGGCGAGGCGCAGGGTGAGGGCCGCGCTGCCACGAACGAAAGACGAGCCGCCTCACCGCTTGCGCATGATCTGGATCACGCTCTAGACGGCCGCCTCGACCATCCTCTCCGCGCCGGCGAGGTCCACCGACACCAGCTGGCTGACGCCGCGCTCGCGCATGGTCACGCCGAAGAGCCGCCCCATCCGCGACATGGTGATGGCGTGGTGCGTGATGATCAGGAACCGTGTCGCCGTGCGTTCGGTCATCTCGTCGAGCAGGTCGCAGAAGCGGGTCACGTTCGCGTCGTCGAGCGGGGCGTCCACCTCGTCGAGCACGCAGATCGGCGAGGGGTTGGCAAGGAAGACCCCGAAGATCAGGCTGAGCGCCGTCAGCGTCTGCTCGCCGCCCGAGAGCAGCGACAGGGTCGCGAGCTTCTTGCCCGGCGGCTGGCACATGATCTCGAGTCCCGCCTCGAGCGGGTCGTCGCTCTCGACCATGACGAGGCTCGCCTCGCCGCCCCCGAACAGATGCCGGAACAGCGTGCCGAAGTTGCGGTTGACCTCGTCGAAGGCCGCGAGCAGGCGGCCGCGCCCTTCGCGGTTCAGGCTGGCGATGCCCTGGCGCAGCTTGGCGATCGCTTCATCGAGTTCCTGGCGTTCGCGGTCCAGCTCGTCGCGTTCCTCGGTGAGCGTGCGCGCATCTTCCTCGGCCCGCAGGTTCACCGCGCCCAGCCCGTCGCGCTGGCGGCGCAGCCGGTCGACCTCGCCGTCGAGCGCCGCCGCGCCGGGCACCGCCTCGGCCGTCACCCCGAACGTTGCCGGCACATCGCCGGGCGCCATCTCCAGCTCGCCCGTCAGCCGCTCGGCGGCCTCGTCGGTGCGGGCAACGGCTGATTCGGCCACCGCCTCCGCCCGGGCGCGGGCCTCGCGCGCCTCGCCGGCGGCGCGCTCGGAGGCGCGGGCGGCCGCATCGCGCTCGCGCAGCGCCGTCTCGGCGGCGGCCAGCGCCTCGGCGCTCGCCCGGCGGCGGGCCTCGGCGGTCTCCACCGCCTCGACCAGCCGCAGCCGGCGCGCGGCGAATTCCTCGGGGCGGCTGCGCGCCTCCGTCAGGCTGGTGCCGGTCTCCGCATGGCGGCGCTCCAGATCTGCAAGCCTGCCCGCGGCGCTGGCCTGGCGGCCACGCCAGCCCTCGGTCTCGCGGGCGATCTCGTCGATCCGCCGGCCGCGGGCGCGTCCCGCCCGCTCGATCTCCTCGGCGGCGCCGCGGCGGGTCATCGTGGCGATGCGCGCTGCCTCCACCCGCACCCGCTCGGCCTCGACCGCCGCGCGCGCCTCGGCGGGATCCTCGAGGCTTGCCGCGGCGGCTTCGGCCTCGGCGAGCGCCTTGCGCGCTGTCTGCGCTTCCTCGCCGCGCCGACGGGTCGCCGCGCGCAATGTGCCGACCCGCGCCTCCTGCGCCTCGACCGCCGCCTCGGCACGCGACAGGGCGCGCGCGCCGTCGGCCGCCGCCTGTTCGGCCTGCTTGCGGGTCCTGCGCGCGTCATCTTCGGCCCGCGCGGCCGCCTCGCGCGCCGTCGTTGCCGCCGCGGCCGCGCTGCGGGCCGCGGCCAGGTCCTGCTCGAGCCCGCTGAGCGTGCCGCGCAGCTCGGCCAGCCGGTTGCGCTGGCGCAGCCTGAGCGCCGCGCCCGTATCCGCGCGCCCCGCCTCCAGCGCGAACCCGTCCCAGCGCCATAGCGCGCCCTCGCGGCTGACCAGCCGCTGGCCGGGGGCAAGCTCGTGCTGCAGCCGCGGGCCGTCCGCGGCATCGACGACGCCGATCGCCGCCAGCCGGCGGGCAAGCTCGGCTGGCGCGCTGACCTGGGGGGCCAGCGCCACGACACCGTCCGGCCAGCCGGGCAGGGGGGCCGCATCGCCGGGAAGGTACCAGCCGCCGCCGGCCTCGCCCGCGGCACGCACCGGCTGCGAGAGATCGTCCGCGAGCGCCGCGCCGAGCGCCGCCTCGAAACCGGGTGCCACCTCGATGCGGTCGAGCACCTGACCTGCCGTGCCGGTGCCCGCCGCCAGCAGCTTCTCGAGCCCGGCCGCCTCGGCGGCCAGCGCCTTCATCGCGCCCTCGGCCTCGGCGGCCCGCGCGCGCAGCTCGGCCTCGGCGCTGCGCGCGGCGGCGGCGGCTTCCTCGGCGCCGGTCAGCGCAGCCTCCGCCTCGCTGGCCCGTTTGGTGGTGTCGGCTGCGGCCTGCCTCGCCGCGGCGAGCGTGGCCCCCGCGCCGTCGAGATCCGCCGTCGCGCCCCGCAGCGCCGCCTCGGCCTGGCCTGCGGCGCGCGTGGCCTCGTCTGCGCGGCGGGTGGCTTCGGCGCGCAGGCGCTCCGCCGCCTGATGCTCGGCGATGAGGCGCGCTGCCTCCTCGGCCCGGCGCTCGAACCCGGCCTCGGCCGCGCGCAGCGCCTCGGCGGCTACCTCGGCCGCCGCCTTCGCCTCGGCCAGCGCCGCGTCATGCCCTTCGCCTTCGGCCTCGAGGCCCGCCAGCTCGGTCGCCAGCCGTGCCATCACCTCGGCCGCATCGCGATCGAGCGCCAGCTCGCGCGTGCGGTCTGCCTCGATCTGCGCCATCTGCGCTTCCAGCGCGGCGATCTGGCGCTTTGCCTCCTCGATCTCGCCGTCGATACGGTCGCGCTCGACCAGCGCGCGCTGCAGCACGGCAGCCGCGATCGCGTCCTCCTCGCGCAGGGCCGGCAGGATCTCCTCGGCCGCGGCCCGCTGGCGCGCCGCCTCCGACGCCGCGGCCTCGGCCGAGGCTGCGGCGCGCAGGCAGGCGGTCAGCGCCTCGGCCGCCGCCGCGCGCGCGACCTCCGCGTCCTGCCAGTGGCGCCACATCAGCAGCGCCTCGGCCCGGCGCAGGGCCTCGGCGATCTCGCGGTAGCGCGCCGCCGCCCGGGCCTGCCGCGCCAGCGTCGCCAGCTGCGCATCCAGCGCCTCGATCACGTCGCCGACGCGGCCGAGATTGGTCTCGGTGGCGCGCAGCTTCAGCTCCGCCTCGTGCCGCCGCTGATAGAGGCCCGAGATGCCGGCCGCCTCCTCGAGGATCCGCCGCCGTGCCTTGGGCCTTGCGTTGATCAGCTCCGAGATCTGTCCCTGGCGGACCAGCGCCGGCGACTGCGCGCCGGTCGAGGCGTCGGCGAACAGCATCGCCACATCCCGCGCCCGCGCCTCCTTGCCGTTCACCCGATAGGCCGAACCCGCATCGCGGGTGATCCGCCGGATCACCTCGATTCCGTCCTCGGCGTTGAACGCAGGCGGCGCGCGCCGGTCGGCATTGTCGAGCGTGATCGTCACCTCGGCATGGTTGCGTGCCGACCGCGCCGAGGAGCCGGCGAAGATCACGTCTTCCATGCCGTCGCCGCGCATGGCGGTGGGCCGGCTCTCGCCCATGACCCAGCGCAGGGCCTCGAGCAGGTTCGACTTGCCGCAACCGTTGGGGCCGACCACGCCCGTCAGCCCCGGGGCGATGACCAGCTCCGTCGGGTCCACGAAACTCTTGAAGCCGACGAGACGCAGGCGGGTGAATTGCAAGGGCCGGGTCCCTCTGGGATCTGGCCGGCAGGATCGCGACACGTGTGGCCCATGTCAACCGCAAACCCCACGATCTTGGTCCCGGTGCGGGCGTCTGCGCAACATCTCGCGGCGATTGCAAGCGATGGCGCCGCACGCACTCTTGCTTCCGGGCGCTGTTTGGCTCACGGGTTGGGAAATGAATTTCCCCCTCAGCCGCGACAATCTCCGCCTCGGCATCACGCTTATGATCGTCGCCACGATCATCTTCGCGGTGCAGGACGGCATCTCCCGCTACCTCGGCGGCAAGTACGAGATCCTGACGGTTGTGATGTTCCGCTACTGGTTCTTCGCGGCCTTCGTGCTGGCCTTTTCGGCGGCGCGTGAGGGCGGGATCGCCAGGGTGGCGCGCACGCAGCAACCGGTGCTGCAGATCTGCCGCGGCGTGCTGCTGGCGGCGCAGATCTGCATCGCCGTGGTCGCCTTCGTCCGGCTGGGGCTGGTCGGGACGCACACGATCTTCGCGGCCACGCCCCTGCTGGTGGCGGCGCTCGCGGGGCCGGTGCTGGGGGAATACGTCGGCTGGCGCCGCGGCATCGCGATCGTGGTCGGCCTCGTCGGCGTGCTCGTCATCCTGCGCCCCGGCCTGGGGGTGATGAACCCGAACTCGCTCATTGCGGTGCTCGGGACATTCGGTTTCGCCGCCTATGTGCTGATGACCCGGATGGTCTCGCGCTACGACAGCTCCGAGACCACGTTCTTCTACACCGGCGTATCGGGGGCGGTGGCGACCACGCTGGTCGCCCCGTTCTTCTGGGACCCGATGCAGGGCGCCGTGGACTGGGGCTGGATGTTGGTGCTCTGCATCACCAGCTCCATCGGGCACTATCTCCTGATCCGCAGCTATGAGCTGGCCGATCCGGGGACCCTGCAGCCCTTCACCTATTTCCAGCTCCTCGTCGCCTGCATCATCGGGGTGACGATCTTCGGCGAGACCTTCGATCGCTGGACGGTGATCGGGGGTGGGCTGATCCTCGGCGCGGGGCTCTATGCGATGATCCGTCAGGCGCGGCTCGGGGGCGGCACGACCTGATTGCAGCGTCCGGCGAGGGCTGCGCGCCCGGCGGCCTTGCTTGCATCGGGCCGGGGGGCATCGCATGATCCGCGCCGCCCACGCCTGCCCATGGAGAGCCCGATGAACCGACAGGTTCGCCAGAGCGACGTTACGGGGATGCGCCGCGTCCCCGGCGGCGAATTCCTCATGGGATCGGATCATCACTACCCGGAGGAAGCCCCGGCGCATCGGGTGCGGGTCTCGGCCTTCGACATGGACGAGACGACGGTCACCAACCGCCAGTTCGCGGCCTTCGTGAACGCGACCGGCTATGTCACCGTGGCCGAGCGCCCGCTCGACCCCAGCCTCTATCCCGGCGCCGACCCGGCGCAGCTCGTCCCCGGCGGGCTCGTCTTCCGCATGACCTCCGGCCCGGTCGACACCCGCGACTTCCGCCAGTGGTGGGTCTGGACCCCGGGCGCCTGCTGGCGCCAGCCCGAGGGTCCGGGCAGCACGGTCAAGGGCCGCAAGGATCATCCCGTGGTCCAGGTGGCCTATGAGGATGCCGAGGCCTATGCCGCCTGGGCCGGCAAATCCCTGCCCACCGAGGCGGAATGGGAGTTCGCCGCCCGCGGCGGGCTCGACGGCGCCGAGTTCGCCTGGGGGGGCGAGCTGGCCCCGCGCGGGCGGCACCTGGCCAACACCTGGCAGGGCGCCTTTCCCTGGCAGAACCTGACCGAGGACGGCCATGCCGGCACCTGCCCGGTGAAGAGCTTCGCCCCGAACGGCTACGGGCTCTACGAGGTCTGCGGCAATGTCTGGGAATGGACGACCGACTGGTTCGCCGCCGCCCATGTCCCGGCCGATCCCGACAAGCCGTCCTGCTGTGCGGCCAACAATCCCCGCGGACCGGCGCAGGAGGGCAGCTTCGATCCCGCCCAGCCCGCGACCCCGATCCCGCGCCGGGTGGTCAAGGGCGGCTCGTTCCTCTGCGCGCCCTCCTACTGCCGCCGCTACCGCCCGGCCGCCCGCCACGCGCAGATGATCGACAGCGGCATGAGCCATGTCGGCTTCCGCTGCATCCGCCGTCCCGGCGGGCGCTAGAGCGTGGCCGCGCAGGGGGTGCGCACATGTGCGCAATTTTCAAGGCGCTGATTTGAAAGGCGGATTTCGGACGGGTAAGGATTAGGAAAGGTTTGGGGCACCTGTGGCCGGTTGGGTCGGACCATCCCTGAGCGGCCCGCCCGCCCATCCCGGCGCGCATGGCATGTCCGGACTTCGGCCGATCGCGTCGCATCCGTAGGTCGGGCCTTGCGCGCACAAGCGCGGCCCTCGCGTGGAGCATTCTGACCCTCGGCAGATCCGCGCGCGCCTGCCTGCTCCGGCAGGCCGTCATCTGTCAGCCGCTCCTGGTGTCCCGTCGGATTCCTGACCCAAATGGCCTTTCCGCCGGGCTCAGATCATGGGCGCAAAGAGCCCTCAGCTGTCGGTTGTCTTGTGCGACTTGCGGCGGTGCAGTAACCTCTTCTTCAGGCTTGACCCGCGCCTCCTCCCTCCAAATGGGGAAGTATCGCACATACGGGGTGACTGAGATCATCGAACCATCTGTTCGAGCGTTCGCATAAGGAGGGGTTGCGTTTCCGGCTCGGAATGGAGGTTCCGTGATGCGGCTATCCGCACCGATCTATCAGTTGAAACGCCGCGCCAAGCTATTGGCACGAGACGAGAATATACCGCTGCATCAGGCGCAGGCACGTATTGCAGCGGATGAAGGCTTCACGGCATGGAGCCTGCTGGCTGCGCGTGCCACCCCGGATGTCCATGTCAACGCATCGCTAGCCGAGCTTGTGGACGGCGATATACTCCTGATCGCCGCGCGTCCCGGACATGGCAAGACGCGTCTCGGCCTACGGATTCTGCTTGATGCAGCCCTGGAAGGGCGGCAGAGCGCGTTGTTTTCGCTCGAATACACCGAGCGAGAGGCAATGGATCGCTTCCGCGCGCTTGCAGACCCGCTGCCCGCCACCATGCCAGAAATCGTTACCACGGATGATATCTGCGCCGACTATATCATCCACCATCTGTCGGGCGCGCCGAGCGGGTCGGTAGCCCTGATAGATTACCTGCAACTTCTCGACCAGCAGAGGACAAAGCCTCCGCTATCGGATCAGATGAAGGCTCTACAGGCCTTCACTCGCAGCACCGGGGTCATTCTGGCTGTCATTGCGCAGATTGATCGCTCCTATGCGCCTGAAACTGCAGCGGTTCCGGGTCTTGCGGACCTCCGCCTTCCCAACCCCATTCCACTTGGAGTCTTCTCGAAAGCCTGCTTCCTGAACGGGGACGAAGTTCGCTTTCAGACCGTGATCTGAAGCTGCCCGCCAGTGACAGACCGCTGCCACTGGCGGAGTGCGGGCGCAGGGTATGCGATCGGAGGACTCCCGTCCGACAGAGCCATGGATATGCAGATCGAGGCCCAGCCGAGCCCGTATCGAGGCCGCACCCGGGCGTAGCGCCCGCCGGAGGTGCGGCGGGCGATGACCGGGGCAATGGCGCAGGGCGGGGCGGGGAGCTCGCCCCCCGCAGCAATCACCCCTGCGCGGCCATCCAGGCATCGATCCCGGCCTGGGCCACGGCCTGGTCCTGGGCCGGCGTGCCCGAGGAGACGCCGATGCCGCCGATCACGGCGCCCTCAAAGGTCACCGGCAGCCCGCCGCCGACGATCATCATCCGCCCGCCCAGCGCGGTGAAGATGCCGAAGGTCGGCGCGCCGGGCTGGCTGGCGGCGCCGATCTCGTGGGTCGCGCGCCGGGCCGCGGCGGCGGTGAAGGCCTTGTCGATCGCGATGGTCGCCGAGGTGATGCGCCCGCCGTCCATCCGCTCGAAGGCGATCAGATGCCCGCCGTCGTCGGTCACCGCGATGCACATCGGCACCCCGATCTCGACCGCATGGGCGACGGCCCCCGCGATCATGCGGCGGGCGTCTTCGAGTTCCAGTCTGACAACGTTCTTCATGACTTACACCGCTTCCTTCGCAACGCGCCGCCAGGCATGGAGCAGCGGCTCGGTATAGCCCGAGGGCTGCACCGCCCCCTTCAGGATCAGATCGCGCGCGGCCTGGAAGGCCGGCCCGTCAAAGCCGGGCGCCATCGGCGCGTAGGCCGCATCGCCGGCGTTCTGCCCGTCGACCGTCACCGCCATGCGCCGCAGGCTGTCGTCGACCTGCGCCTCGGTGATGATCCCGTGCTTGAGCCAGTTGGCCAGGAACTGCGAGGAGATGCGCAGCGTCGCGCGGTCCTCCATCAGCGCCACGCCGTCGATGTCGGGCACCTTGGAGCAGCCGACGCCCTGGTCGACCCAGCGCACCACATAGCCGAGGATCGACTGGCAGTTGAGGTCGATCTCGCGGGCGATCTGCTCCTCGGAGAGGTTGCGCAGACCCATCAGCGGCGGGGTCATCAGCGCGTCCAGGCTGGCGCGCGCACGGGTGGCCAATGCGTCCTGGCGCGCGGAGACGTCCACCTGGTGGTAGTGGGTCGCATGCAGCACTGCCGCGGTGGGCGAGGGGACCCAGGCCGTGGTCGCGCCCGACATCGGATGGCCCTTCTTGGCCGTCAGCATCTCGGCCATGTCGTCGGGCTTGGCCCACATGCCCTTGCCGATCTGGCCCTTGCCGCGCAGGCCGGTGGCGAGGCCCGCATCGACATTGCCGTCCTCATAGGCGCCGAGCCAGGATGCGTCCTTCATTTCGGCCTTGGGCAGGACGGGGCCGGCCTCCATGACCGTGTTGATCTCGTCGCCGGTGCGGTCGAGGAAGCCCGTGTTGATGAAGACGATCCGGTCCTTGAGCGCGCGGATGCACTCGCGCAGGTTGGCCGAGGTGCGGCGCTCCTCGTCCATCAGGCCGAGCTTGACCGTGCCCTTGGCCAGGCCGAGGATCTCCTCGACGCGGGCGTAGGTGCGGTCGGCGAAGGCGGCCTCCTCGGGCCCGTGCATCTTCGGCTTCACCACATAGACCGAGCCGGCGCGCGAATTGCGCGGGCCGCCCGTCTTCTGCAGGTCATGCAGCGCGGCGGTGACCGTCACCATCGCGTCCATCATGCCCTCGGGCGTCTCCTGTCCGTCGAGCAGGACCGCATCCGTGGTCATCAGATGGCCGACGTTGCGGGTCAGCAGCACGGCGCGGCCGGGCAGGGTGAGGGTGCCGCCGCCGGGCTTGGTGAACTCGCGGTCGGGGTTCAGCCGGCGCGTCATGCTGCGGCCGCCCTTGTCGAAGGTGTCGGTGAGATCGCCCTTCATCAGGCCCAGCCAGTTGGCATAGGCCGCGACCTTGTCCTCGGCATCGACGGCGGCGATCGAATCCTCGCAGTCCTGGATCGCCGTCAGCGCGGCTTCCAGCACCACGTCGCGCAGGCCCGAGGCGCTGAGCGCGCCGACCGTATGGGTCGGGTCGAAGACCAGCTCCACATGCAGCCCGTTCTGGCGGAACAGGAGCGAATGCTTCTCGCCGCTGCCCGCGGTGCCGACGAACTGCGCCGGATCGGCGAGGCCGGCCGCGCCGCCGGGCATGTGGACGACGAGGTTGCCGCCCTCGACCGAATAGCCGGTCGCCTCGGCATGGGAGCCGAGGGTCAGCGGCAGCGTCTCGTCGAGGAACTCGGCCGCCTTGGCCACCACCAGCGCCCCGCGCTCCGCGTCGAAGCCCTTGGCCTGGGCCGTGCCGGGGATCGCATCGGTGCCGTAGAGCGCGTCATAGAGCGAGCCCCAGCGCGCATTGGCGGCGTTGAGCGCGAAGCGCGCGTTCATCACCGGCACGACCAGCTGCGGACCGGCCACGGTCGAGATCTCGGGGTCGCTGGCGCTGGTCTGGACACCGAACGCCGGCCCCTCGGGAACCAGGTAGCCGATCTCGCGCAGGAAATCCTGCCAGGCGGCGTTGTCCCAGTCCTTGCCCCGGCGCGCGGTCAGCCAGGCGTCGATCTTGCCCTTCATCTCGTCGCGCACGGCCAGCAGCCGGCGGTTCTCCGGGGCGAGATCGCGCAGGAGGCCGGCATAGCCGGTCCAGAAGGCCTCGGCGCTGATGGCAGTGCCCGGCAGCAGGCGCGTCTCGACGAAGTCCGCCAGGACGGGCGCGACCTCGAGCCCGGCGCGGTTCATGCGTTCGACCATCGTTTCCTCCCCGATCGGTGTTGCCGCGGCGTTAGCCCGGCGCCGGCGCACGTGCCACCACCCTGTGGAAGTTTTCCATGATGCGGAATAGAGCAGGGGGATGCAAAGCCCCCGCCCGCCCGAGACCGGCACCGTCCAATCCGTCGACCGCGCATTGAGCCTGCTCGAGGAGCTTGCGGGCCGGCCCGAGGGCATGCGTCTGTCGGACCTGGCGCGCGAGACGAGGCTGGCGCCCTCGACCGCGCACCGGCTGCTGACCACGCTGGAGCGCCGCGGCTTCGCCCAGTTCGACGCGGGCAGCACGCGCTGGCATGTCGGGCGGCGGGCGTTTGCGGTGGGGGTCGCCTTCACCCGCTGGCAGAGCTTCATCGCCGCCGCCATGCCCTTCCTGCGCAAGCTGCGCGATGCCACGCGCGAGACCGCCAATCTCGGCGTGCTCGAGGATGGCGAGGTCGTCACCGTCGCCCAGGTCGAGAGCCGCGAGATCATCCGCGCCATCGCCATGCCGGGCGGGCGCACCCCGGTGATGAACTCGGGCATGGGCAAGGCGATCGTCGCGACCTGGCCGGATGCGGCGGTCGAGGAACTGGTCGCGCGCCACGGCCTGCGCCCGGTGACGGGGCGCAGCCTGCGCACCGCGGAGGAGGTGCGCGCCGAGATCGCGCGGATCCGCGCGCGCGGCTATGCCTATGACGACGAGGAGTTCACCCCCGGCCTGCGCTGCGTCGCCGCCGTGGTCTGGGCGGCGAGCGGCGAGCCGCTGGGGGCGCTGTCGGTGTCCGCGCTCTCGGCGCGGCTGGCGCCCGAGGACATGCCGGCCATGGGCACGCGGGTGCGGGCGCTTGCGCGCGAGCTGACCGAGGTGCTCGGCGGCAGCGGGCCGGCGGAGGGGGCTGGCGCCTGAGCCGACGGCTCGGCAGGACCAATCGCGCCGGCTCAGCAGGACGAATTGCGCGCGACCTGCATCGGGTTCATGCCGAAGGCGCGGTTCAGATCGCTGCCGTTCTCCATCAGCCATTCCTGTTGCAGCCGATAGGCATTGCGCTCCCGCAGCCCGGGGCAGGGGTGGCGTACGCCCGCCTGGGCCTCGACGTGATGCACCATCTCGTGGACCAGGATGGACACTTCCTTCGGCGTCGCACCCGTCCAGTCGTCGGCGAGGAAGATGCGCGAGGTGCGTGCGTGATAGAGCGCCGTGACGCTCAGCCGCTCATTCGCGGCCATGCCGTAGCGCAGCTCGACCATGCTGCGCGGCGAGGTGAAGACGACGACCGGCATAACCTCCGGCAGCGGCAGATCCAGTTCGGCCGCGACCCAGAAGGCGACCATGCGCACCATCGCCTCGAAGGGCACCGAGCGCTCGCCCGTGGCCAGCTCGGCGCCCGCCGGCAGCGGATAGGCCTCGTCCTCGGCCGACGCGCCCAGCGCGCAGGTGGTGAGAATGGCGAAGGCAGCGGTCAGCCTGCGAAAGCAGGTGATGGGGCAGTTTCGTCGGCGATCAGGCACATCGGGCATGCGGGTCTGTCTCCGAAAGCCGCGGCGCGCTGGCGCCACCGCACGTTGAAGAAGGGCCCGTCCGCATTCGCGAACCTGACGTTTCCCCCTTTGGGCCGGCTTCTCGCGACTGGATCTGATCCGAGGATAGCACGGAAACCGTTGCCGGAACAGTCGTTGGTGCACTGCAGCATCATCAGGGTCCGGAACGCTGTCCCACCACGGTCGCGGACAGCTCGCGCACCAGCTTGCGCCGCATCGCGGTCTCGAAGTCGGTGAAATCCTCGGCCACCTCCACGAAGGCGCCGGGACCCTGGATCACGAAGCGATGGTAGTAGGCCAGCAGCGTGGCGTGGGTCGGCCCGATCACCAGCCCGTTGACGGTCACGGCGTCGAAGTCGGGGGCGAGGCGTGCCAGCTCCGGCGTTGGGCCGGCATTGTTCACCCCGTCCCCGGAGATGTCGATGACATGCGCCGGGCAGTCGCGGCGTGCGGCCAGCGCCTGGGCGCCGAAGGCCAGCGCGGTGCCGATCGCCGTGGGCAGGCCGGAGCCGCTGCGCGGCTGGGCGCGCAACCGCGCCGCCACCACCTCCAGGTCAGCGCGCGCGCCAATCGGCGTCCAGTCGACGCGGACCGTCTGATGGGTGCGCCCGCTCCATTCGAAGACGTGCAGCGCCACCGACTGCCCGGGCGCCGACAGGAAGGCCGCGACCACCTCGGGCGCAACCAGTGCCCGGGCGAGCCCCTCGTTCTGCAGATGGTACTCCTGCGCATCGACCGAAGATGAGACGTCGATCGCGAGTGTCAGCGCCAGCCGGCAGGGGGCGGCGGCCGCTGCCGGCATTGCAAGCCCGAACAGCGCGAAGGCCCAGCCGAGCCTCCGCGCGGCGCGGCCTACCAGCTGCCGGTGTTCTCCATGCTCTTCCACGGTTCCGCCGGTGCCAGCGCCTCGCCTGCCTGCAGCAGTTCGATCGAGATACCATCGGGCGACTTCACGAAGGCCATGCGCCCGTCGCGCGGCGGGCGGTTGATGGTCACGCCTGCCGCCATCAGCTTGTCGCACAGCGCGTAGATGTCCTCGACCTCATAGGCGAGATGGCCGAAGTTTCGGGCACTGCCCGGGTCGACCGTCTCGTCCCAGTTCCAGGTCAGCTCGACATCGGCGTCCTCCTGGCCCGGAGGGGAGAGGAAGACCAGCGTGTAGCGGCCCTTCTCGTCCTCCCGCCGCCGCCGCTCCTCCAGTCCGAGCAGGTCGCAGTAGAACCGCTTCGACGCCTCGATGTCCGAGACGCGAACCATCGTGTGGAGGTATCTGATCTTCATGCGCGAATTCCCGTCTTGTTTCGCGGCCGCACCCGGTGCCGGCCCGACTCCGTCCGCCGACAGGGTAGCACGCAGGCGCCGGGCGGCAATGCCGGACCCGTCCCGGCATCTGCGCGGCGCGCGCCGGGGCGGAAGGGCGGGCAAGAGTTGCAAAACTGCTAATGCCCCAGAAAATATCACTCTATATCAGCATCATGCCTGGATTCCCGCGCGCGGGAATCCCCTCATCGCCGCCGCCGGGGCTCTTCCGCCGCCCCCCGTTTAACCACGCACCCGATCAGATCGGGAATGTGGTATTGTGTTCGCGCATTCCGCGCTAACCTGCGCGCCGCCGTTCTACTATCGGAGAAGTTGAGAATGTCGCCAGGTTTGTCGTGGCCCCCCGTCGTGGCCTCCCTCCTCGTCGCGTGCGGTCTTGCCGCGCCGGCAACGGCGCAGGTGCGCCTTTCGCTCGCCGGCGGCTTCACCCCGGACCCGATGGAGATCACGATCACCGCGAGCGGCGACACCGCCGCCGACACCGCCGTACGTGGTTGCGGCGGCTTCGTCGCCGAGAGCCCGGCGCTTGTGGTGGACTACGCGAGCCCCGGCGTGCCGCTGCGCCTCGGGGCGGCATCTGATGCGGGTGAGCTCGCCGGCGTCGTCGTCGTGGCGCCCGACGGCATCGCCCGCTGCGCCAATGTCGACGGCGCGGGGAGCGCCTCGGTGCGCGTCGAACCCGCGCAGGCCGGCGAGCACGCGATCTTCCCGGCGCTGGCCGCCGCGGGCGGCGCCGTAGCCGTGCGCGTCTTCGCCACCGAATACGACACGGCCTCGTCCTTCCGGCCGGTATCGGGACTTGCCACCAGCGCGCCGCCCGCCGCGGGCACGCACCCGTTGTCGGCCGATGAGACCGGCGAGATCTCCCTCGCCCTGGCGCCGACGACCGACGCCCGCGACCTGGAGTCCGGATGCACCGGCTGGATCGACCCCTCGCGTCCCGACGCGGTGATCGTGCTCGACCAGGGCCAGGACCGTCTCGAGATCCGCGCCTCCTCTGAGGCCGACGCCACCCTGGTCGTGGTCGGCCCCGACGGCGCCGTCTCCTGCAACGACGACACCCACGGCCTCGATCCGGCGGTCACCCTGCAGCGGGCGGCGGCGGGCAGCTACGCCGTCTGGGTGGGCACCTATAGCGATGTCGGCAGCGCTGATGCCACGTTGCGCTTTACCACCTCGGCCGACGCCTATTCCCTGCGGACGGAGGCCGAGCCGGCCTGGGGCAGGCATCCCCTTGCCAGCGACGGCCGCGTGGCGCTCGCCATCGACCTGCGTGGCACGTCGCGCGCCGAGGACTACGACATGAACTGCTGGGGGCAGATCGACTCCTCGCGCCCCGATGCCGTGTTCACGCTGGACGCGGAGCAGGGCCAGCTGCAGCTGCGCGCCACCTCGGACACCGATACCACGCTGGTGGTGGTCGGCCCCGACGGGCGCTTCCATTGCAATGACGACAGCAACGGCCTCGATCCCGCCGTCACCATCCGCCCCGGTGCGACGGGCGACTATGCGGTCTGGGTCGGCACCTATGGCGGCGGCCGCGCCAGCGCCGAGCTGACGGCGACCGCGGGCGAGCGGCCCGTTGCCGCCGCGCCGGGCGAGACGCTCGTCTTTACCGGCACGCCGCTGGAGACGCTGCTCAACCTCTTCCCCAACGCAGCGGCCGCCGATTTCGGCCCGGACTGCGTGGGCCAGGTCAACGGCGACGGCCCGGATGTGGTGATCCGGCTCGATGCCGAGCGCAGCCGGCTGGTCTTCGAAGCCAGCTCGGAGGAGGACACGACACTCGTCATCCTGTCGCCCGACGGCAGCGCCCATTGTGACGACGACTCCTACGGTCTCGACCCCGAGGTCGTGCTGAGCGCGGTGCCGGCCGGCGATTACGCCGTCTGGATCGGCACCTACGGCGGCGGGGAGGCCACGGCCACGCTGCGGGTGTCTGGGGAAGGCGGCGGCGGGTTCTCTCCGGGCGGCCTGTCCCCGATCAGCGTCAGCCCCTTCCTGGGCCGGCCGGTGTCCAGCGCCGTCGAGGCGTTCGCGATCCTGATGAACGAGCAGGGGCTCTCCGAGGCCGTCAGCTACCAGGCGATCGAGCCGCAGGGCCCCGAGGGCTTCACCCTCACCGGCGTCGTTTTCACCGACCCGACGGGCGAGGCTGAACCGCTGCGCGTCGAGCGGCTGCGCATCGGCGATCTCGACCTCGAGGGGCTGACGCAGACCGGCGCGCCCGGTCGCTTCTCGCTCTCGATCGAAGGGATCAACTACGACGATCTCGTCACCGCGATGGCCGAGGAGGACATAATCCCGCCGCTGCCGCCGGTGGAGGGCGCGCCCTCGCTCGACATCTCCGCCAGCATGCTGCCGCCCGAAGGCGATCCCACGCGGAGGGTGGTGCTCGCCGATATCAGTCTCGACGGCGCGTTTGCCCTCGGCATGGAGGCGCGGATGCGCTGGCACGAGGGGGTGGGCGTGCCCGAGGACGTGGCCGAGCTGCCGACCGAATCCATGGCGCTCGAGCTGCGCAACTACGGCTATATCGGCGACATGCTGCGGGCCCAGGCCGCGGAGGCCGGGATGGAGCCGGCGGCGATGACGCGTCTGATTCTCGATTCGCTCGGCGTGCTGCTGGCCCCGATCTCACCCGGCAGCCCGAAGGCGCAGGCGATGGCGGCGCTGACCGACGCCGTGGCCGATCTCGACCGGGCGGGCGTGCTGCGCGTGACCTTCTCCACCGAGTCGCCGCAGGGGCTCGATGCCCTAATGCAGGATTTCGAGGGTGGCGCCTTTCTGGAGAACCCGGCCCTCGACATCGGCGTGACGTTTACACCGCTCGACTGACCGCATTCGCTCCGCGTCCGCGGCAAGTGCGGCGCGGAGAATTGTCTGCGCTCTGCATATTGGGGCTGGCGTGCCCGGTTTTGCCATATATGGTGTAGTCCCTCAGATTACGCCGGAGACCACGCCCATGCCGCTCACCGAGGATCAGAAGGCCGAGATCACGGCCGCACGGGCCGATTCCAAGGTGACGGCACGGGCCACCGCACCGGGCATCGAAGCCTGGCTGCATCGCGAGATCCCGGTGCTCGACCATGGCTTCATCCGTGTGGTCGACTACATGGGCGACGACGCCGCGATCGTGCAGGCCGCGCGGGTCTCCTACGGAGCCGGCACCAAGACCGCGCGCGACGACGCCGGCCTGATCCGCTACCTGATGCGGCACTGGCATTCGTCGCCGTTCGAGATGTGCGAGATCAAGCTGCACGTGAAGCTGCCGGTCTTCGTGGCCCGCCAGTGGATTCGCCACCGCACCGCCAACGTCAACGAGTACTCGGCCCGCTACTCGATCCTCGACCGCGAGTTCTACATCCCCACCCCTGAGCACCTCGCCGCCCAGAGCCGGTTGAACAACCAGGGTCGTGGCGAGGTGCTGGAGGGCGAGGAGGCCGCGCGCGTGCTCGAGACCCTGCGCCACGACGCCGATGCGGCCTATGATCATTACGAGGCCATGCTCAGCCGCGAGGGCCAGCAGGGGCTGGCGCGTGAGCTGGCCCGGATGAACCTGCCGGCGAACATCTACACGCAGTGGTACTGGAAGGTGGATCTCCACAACCTCTTCCACTTCCTGCGCCTGCGCGCCGACCCCCATGCCCAGTACGAGATCCGCGCCTATGCCGACGCGCTCTGCGACGTGGTCCGCGACTGGGTGCCCGCGGCCTGGGAGGCCTTCGAGGACTACCGCCTGAACGCCGTCCAGTTCTCCGGCAAGGGCCTGGCCGCGCTGCGCCGCATGCTTGCCGGCGAGAATGTCACCCAGGAGACGAGCGGCATGAGCAAGGGTGAGTGGCGCGAGTTCGAGGCGGCGATCCGCGGCTAGCAGCGCCAGAGGCCCGTGGGAAATGGTTGCTGCGCGGTTAATGCGTCGAGAATAATGTAATTAAATCATGGTATTGCATGGATGCTCAACGTTGAGCATCCGCGCGCCAATCGTTCGGGCGCATCCTGTGGGCGGCTGTCCCGGGGCCGGGGCTCAACCTTGGATTGCCATGGCGGCGCCCCGGGGTTCTGTGTTAACCTTGTTGATCATGGCGCCGCTCTGCCGGTGACGCGCGCGGAGGGTGTTGCGTCCAGGGGTACGTTCACATGCCACGAACACCCGCAATCTCCACACCGATCCTGACCGTCAACGGCCTGCTGGCGGTGGGGATCGCCATGACTGCCCTGTGCGGCGCCATAGGCGCGCTGGCCTACGTCCGCCATTCCGGCCAACTCGCCAGCGAGGTCGCCATGCAGACGACCATCAGCCAGGCCTATCAGCGCCGCGCCGTCGACTGCCTGGATCTCGCCCGCGGCTGGATCGGCGACCCCGATCAGCGCGGGCGTGCGAGCATGAGCCTCGACCTGTCCCGGGGCCTCACGCTGTGCCTCGTGCGGGCCCGCAATGATGCCCGCATCAATATCTCCATGCTCGAGGCCTGCGTTCTGGAGGTCGAAACAGCCAATACCGTCTTCGAGATCACGCCGGGCTCCGGTATTCTGCTCCACCCGGCCTGCTGAGCCCGGCGCAAGCGGCCGTTTGCCTTGAGGGTCCGTCACGGCTGGACAGGGCTGCCGTTTTGCGGAGACTTGGGCGCCACTCAAAGAGATGCCGCACCGATGACCCTTCGCGCCGCCGTCCTCGCCTGCCTCGCGCTCGCCGCCTGCTCGACCACCTACGACGTCCCATCGCCCGGGGCCGTGCCGCCCGCGGCCGTCGTGGCGGACCCTGGCGGCACCCCGCGCAGCGCGCGCGACTTCCGCCGGGTCGCCGCGCGCATCCAGCCCGCGGGCGAGCGCCTCTGCAACGAAGAGGCACCGCGCGCCCCGGCCGGCCACTGCGACTACACGATCCTGCTCGAGGACGACCCCCGCATGCCGCCGAACGCCTTCCAGACCAGGGGGCAGGACGGGCGCCCGGTGGTGGTGGTCAGCACGCGGCTCCTCGACCAGATGCTCTCCGACGACGAGATCGCCTTCGTGCTCGCCCATGAGATGGCCCATCACATCGCCGAACACCTGCCCCGGCAGCAGCAGAGCCAGATGCTCGGGGCCCTCATCCTCGGCGGGATGGTCGCCGCCGCCGGCCAGGCATCCGGAAGCCCGGTCAGCCAGGACGCCATCCGCGAGGCGATGGACATCGGCGCTTTCGTCGGCGGGCGCGCCTACAGCCAGGACTACGAGCTGGAAGCCGACTGGCTCGGGGCGTTCATCACCGCGCGCGCCGGCTACGATCCCCAGCGCGGTGCGCTGATCTTTGCCCGCCCGGCGCTTGCCGGCAGCGGCGGGCCGGTGATCCTCTCCAGCCACCCTGCCTCGCCCCAGCGCCTCGCCCTCGTCGCCCGCGCCAATGAGGAGATCCGCCGCCAGCAGGCGGCCGGCTTGACCCCGCGGCCCAGCCGCGGCCGCTGACGCGGCCGCTTCGCGAATCTGGGCCTTCGCCGAGGGCGAAGCGTCCGCAGTACGGACCGTTCGGTCGGCGGCCACATTCGGCAGGACTGTTCTCCCCGCCCACGGGAATTTGGAAAGCCATTCGATTGAACTCTCCCTTTAACACGATAAACTCGATCGAGAATTTGCACATGTAATCTGATCGGGGAATGAGAATGGGAATTCAGACGAGACGGCGAGATTTCCTGAAGTATACCGCGGGCTTGGCAGGCCTGGCCGCCCTGGGGCCGCTGGGCCGTCCCATCGCCGCGGCTGCCCAGGCTGCTGGAGCGCCGGTACAGGTTGCCGAAGTGGACCGGCTCGACATCCGCGTGGTGATCGATGCCAGCCATGACATCTTCCAGCGCCCGCGCACCATCGCCGGCGTGACGGCGACCCCGATCGGAAACCCCGGCGGCGCCTTCCGGGTCCTGCACAACCAGTGGGGCCTGTCGCTCTGGGTGGAGTCGCAGGCGGCGGAAGAGAAGCGCACGGTGCTGATCGACTTCGGCTACACGCCCGAGGCGCTGATCAACAATCTCGACATCATCGGTCTCGACCCGGCGCTGATCGAGGCGGCGGTGGTGAGCCACGGTCACTACGATCACTTCGGCGGGCTCGAAGGGCTGGTGGAGGCCTATCAGCGCATCCTGCGGCCCGGGCTGCGTCTGTACGCGGGCGGTGAGGATGTGTTCTGCCTGCGCGTGGGGTCCAGCAACCAGCTGACGGATTCCGGCGCGATCGACCGGCGCATTCTCGAGCAATACGGTGTCGAGGTGGTGCTGGCGACCGAGCCGGCGCTCGTCGCCGACCACGGATTCACCTCAGGCGAGATCGAGCGGCGCACCTCGGAGGTCGTGCTCGGCAACGGACAAGTGTTCTTCGGCACGCGCGAGGACGGGCTCGGCTGTGACGCGTCGAGCTATGCCGAAGCGGGCGAGCTCGGCGAGGTGGTGCGTGATACCCACCGCCACGAACACGCGACGAGCTACAACGTGCGCGATCGCGGTCTCGTGGTCGTCACCTCGTGCGGCCATTCCGGGATCGTCAATTCGGCGCTGCAGGCGCGCGATGCCTCCGGCGTCGGCAAGGTGCATGCGCTCGTCGGCGGTTTCCATCTCGGGCCGGCCGAGCCGGACTATCTGCGGCAGGTTCTGGGCGAGATCCGGGCGCTGGACCCGGACGTGATCATCCCCATGCACTGCAGCGGCGCCAACTTCGTTCAGGCCATCCGCGAGGAGATGCCCGACAAGCTCCTGGAGTCCTCGACAGGAAACCTCTTCACCTTCGGGGCTGCATGAGCGTGGCGAAGTCCCAGACGAACCGTCGCTTGCGCGCTGTCCTTCTGGGCTTCGTCGCCGCCGGCCTGGCCGTTCCTCCCGCGGCCAGGACGGAGGCCTCGACCTCCATCACGGCGGCCGAGGCGATGGATGCGGTGATGTGGAGCGAAGAGCCGATCGGAGGGGCCTTCCGCCTTCAGGACTCGGCGGGCCGCACGGTCACGGAAGCGGATTTCCGTGGCAAGATCGTCGTGGTCTACTTCGGCTTCACCTGGTGCCCGGACGTCTGCCCCACCGACATGATGGCCATGGGCGGGGCGCTGGACATGCTTGGAGCGGCGGCGGAAGAGGTGCAGCCGATCTTCATCACCATGGATCCCGAGCGCGACGACGAGGTTCTGGACGAATATGTCTCGGCGTTTCACGAGCGATTTGTCGGCCTGACCGGGGACGAGGCTGCCATCCGCGAGACCGCCAATGCCTTCAAGGTCTACTATCGCAAGGTTCCCACCGGCGTGGACGACGAATACACGATCGACCACACGGCCTTCACCTATCTCTACGACCGCTCGGGCGACTATCTGGGCTTCCTGCCGCCTGGCACCCCCGCGCAGCTTTTCGTACAAGTGCTGCAGCCATTGATCTCACCCTGACGTGGCCGGTCACCTTGTGCCCCCGAGGAGAATGCAACCGATGATCCGTTCAAACGCGCGGATGACCGCGGTCATGATAGCGGTCATGACGATGTCCACGGGCGCCTCGCTGTCCCACGACTACACGCCGGGCGCGATCGACATCGGTCACCCTGTCGCGCGGGCCACGACGCCGGCGGCTCGCACGGGTGCCGCCTATCTCACCCTGACCAACAACGGCACCGAAGAGGTTCGCCTGTCAGCCCTGTCGGGCGCGATCGCCGAGCGGATCGAGATCCACGAGACCACGGTGGTCGACGGTGTGGCGAGGATGCGTCCGCACGCGGAGGGCCTGGCGGTTCCGCCGGGTGCCACGGTCACCCTCGCGCCGGGCGGGATGCACATCATGCTCGTCGGGCTGACCGCCCCGCTCGTCGAGGGCGACCGCGTGCCGATCGTGCTGAGTTTCGATCAGGCCGGCGAGATCGAGGTCGAACTCGCTGTGGAGGCGATCTCCGCCGAAAGCCACGCGAACCACTGACCCGCGAAAATTCGCTGTCTGAAAAATGAGTTCCAGATCAATCTCTTGATGCGGACCCGGTTGCGGGACTCCGGAGATCCGCCGCTGGCGCGCTTGCGTCGCCGGCGGGGACAGGCTTTGTATCGGCCCGGTACGCAACGGATCGGACATGCGCTACTCGGCCTTCGATCTCCTCCGCAACGCCGTCACCGGCGGGCGCCACTGGCGGCCCGTCTGGCGTGAGCCGAGCCCCAAGCCCGCCTATGACGCGATCATCGTCGGCGGCGGTGGCCATGGCCTGGCGACGGCCTATTACCTGGCGCGGAACCACGGGATGCACCGCATCGCCGTGGTCGAGCGCGGTCTTCTCGGCCAGGGCAATATCGGCCGCAACACCACCATCGTGCGGGCGAACTACCTGCTGCCCGGCAACTCCGAGTTCTACTCCCATTCGCTGAAGCTCTGGGAAGGGCTGGAGCAGGAGCTGAACTACAACGTCATGATGTCGCAGCGGGGCGTGCTCAACCTCTGCCACTCCGACGGCCAGTTCGACGCCTTCGCCCGCCGCGGCAATGCCATGCGCTTCCAGGGCGACGATGCCGAACTGCTCGACCGCGACGGGGTGCGTGCGATTGCGCCCTTCCTCAACTTCGACGATGCCCGCTTTCCCATCCGCGGCGGCCTCCTGCACCGCCGCGGCGGCACCGCGCGCCATGATGCGGTCGCCTGGGGCTTTGCGCGTGCGGCTGACCGGCTCGGGGTGGATCTGATCCAGAACTGCGAGGTCACCGGCTTTCGTATCGCGAACGGGCAGGTCCGCGGTGTCGAGACCAGCCGGGGCTTCATCGCCGCGCGCAAGGTGGGGATGGCGGTGGCTGGGCGCTCGAGCCAGGTGGCGGCGATGGCGGGGCTGCGCCTTCCGATCGAGAGCCAGGTGCTGCAGGCCTTCGTCACCGAGGGGCTGAAGCCGGTGCTGCCCGGCGTCGTCACCTTCGGGATGGGCCATTTCTACATCAGCCAGTCCGACAAGGGCGGGCTGGTGTTCGGCGGCGATCTCGACTTCTACAACTCCTATGCCGCGCGGGGAAACCTGCCCACGGTCGAGCACGTGATGGAGATCGGCATGGCGATGATGCCGATGATCGGCCGTGCGCGGCTACTGCGGTCGTGGGGCGGGATCGCGGACATGACGATGGACGGCTCGCCGATCATCGACCGCACCCCGGTCGATGGCCTCTTCTTCAACGGCGGCTGGTGCTACGGCGGCTTCAAGGCCACACCCGGGTCCGGCTGGTGCTTCGCGCATCTGATGGCCACCGGCGCCTCGCACCCCGCCGCTGCCCGACTTCGCCTCGACCGCTTCGCAACCGGCCATGTCATCGACGAGGAGGGGACCGGTGCGCAGCCGAACCTGCATTGAATGCGTCTGACCTGTCCCCTCTGCGGCACGCGCGACCTGCGCGAGTTCACATATCGCGGATCTGCAAAGCTGCTTGAGCGCCCCGCGGGCGATGCCGGTGCTGCCGAGTTCCACGACTACGTGCACATCCGCGACAATCCCGCCGGGCCGAATGCGGAGCTCTGGCAGCATTCCGGCGGCTGCCGCGCCTGGCTTCGCATCACCCGTGACACGCGCGATCATGCGATCCTCGACACCGTTCTCGCCCGGGAGGTGGCGCGCTGATGCGCCTTGGTGCCGGCGGGCAGATCGACCGCACGCGCAGCTTCGAGCTGCAGTTCGACGGTCGTCCCATTGTTGCCCATCCCGGCGATACGCTCGCCTCGGCGCTGATCGCCGGTGGCGTCCGTCTGGTCGGGCGCAGCTTCAAGTACCACCGCCCGCGCGGGATCCTGACCGCCGGGTCGGAAGAGCCGAACGCCCTCGTCACGATCGGCCACCATGCCGCCCGCACCCCGAACGTGCGGGCGACCACGCAGGAAGCCTATGAGGGCCTCGTCGCCTTCAGCCAGAACCGCTGGCCGTCGCTGGGGTGGGATATCGGGGCGGTGAACGACCTCATCGCGCCGCTCATCGGCGCGGGGTTCTACTACAAGACCTTCATGTGGCCGAAGGGCTTCTGGGAGCGCGTCTACGAGCCGCTAATCCGCCGCGCCGCCGGCCTCGGCCGCCTGGCACCCGAGCCCGACCGCGATCGCCACGAGAAGGCCTTCGCCTTCTGCGACCTGCTGGTCGTCGGTGCCGGGCCCGCGGGGCTGATGGCGGCGCTGACCGCTGGCAGGGCGGGGGCCCGCGTGATCCTCGCCGATGAGGACTTTCGCCTGGGGGGGCGGCTGAACGCAGAGCGCGAGGAGGTGGCCGGCAGGCCCGCCGCCGTCTGGGTGGGGGAGGTGGCCGCCGAGCTCGCGACGCTGTCCAACGTGCGGCTGATGCCGCGCACCACGGTCACCGGGGCCTACGACGGCGGCACCTATGGGGCGCTCGAACGGGTAAGTGAGCATCTCGGCCTGGCACCGGCCGGGGCACCGCGCACCTGCTTCTGGCGCATCGCCGCGCGCCGGGCGATCCTCGCTGCGGGCGCGACGGAGCGCCCGATCGTCTTTCCCGACAACGACCGGCCCGGCGTCATGCTGGCCGGGGCCGTGCGTGCCTATCTCAATCGCTGGGCGGCCGTGCCCGGTCGCCGCGTGGCCGTTTTCGGCTCTGGGGGCGACGCTGCGCGTACCGCGGCCGATCTCGTCGCGGCGGGCGTGGAGGTCACTGCACTGATTGACCCGCGGCCCGGCGCCGTCCTGCCCGAGGGACCCTGGTGGCGCTTTGCGGGGGCCGAGGTCACGGACACCCGTGGATGGCGGCGGCTCGAGGCCATCGAGGTCCGCGACGCCGGCGGCCGGCGGTGGATCGAGGCTGACTGCCTTGCGATATCGGGCGGCTGGAATCCGGCGCTGCATCTGACGAGCCATCTCGGAGCCCGTCCGGTCTGGGACGAGCGCCGCGCCGTCTTCCTGCCCGTGCGCGGCGCCGTGCCCGGCCTGGCCGCGGCGGGCGCCGCCAACGGCACCTTCACCACCGCCGGAGCCCTGGCCGAGGGCGCCGCCGCCGCCTGCGAGGCCTGCGCGGCGTTCGGCCTGACGGCCATGCCCGATGTGCCCACGGCCGAGGATGCTCCGCTTGAGGCGACGCCCTTCTGGGAGGTCTCCGGCACCCACCGGCGCGCATTCGTCGATTTCCAGAATGACGTCACCAGCAAGGACATCGTCCAGTCGGTGCGCGAGGGCTTCCGGGCGCCAGAACATATGAAGCGCTACACGACGCTTGGCATGGCGACCGATCAGGGCAGGGTGGGGAATGTGACCGCGCTGGCCATCCTCGCAGGGGTCACCGGGCAAGGGATGGGCGGGACGGGCACGACCACGTACCGCCCGCCCTACGCCCCGATACCCATCGCGGCGCTGGGCGCCGGTGGCGCCGGCCCGGGGCTTGCGCCCCAGCGCTTCACCCCCGCCCATGCCGCGATCACGGCGAGCGGGGCGCCGATGCAGGAGGCCGGCCTCTGGTATCGTCCCGGATGGTTCCCTGCTATTGGCGAAGTTCACTGGCGCCAGTCCTGTGATCGCGAGGTGGTCATGGTGCGGGGTGCCGTCGGCATCTGCGATGTGACCACGCTGGGCAAGATCGACGTCCAGGGTCCCGACGCGGCCGCGTTTCTCGACCGCATCTATGCCAACACCATTTCCACCCTGCCGGTCGGACGATGCCGCTACGGGCTGATGCTGCGTGAGGACGGCTTCGTCATGGACGATGGCGTGGTCGCCCGGCTCGGCTCCGACCACTTCGTGCTGACGACCACCACTGCCGCTGCGGGCGAGGTGATGGCGCATCTGGAGTTTGCCTCGCAGTGCCTGTTCCCGGAGTTGCGCGTCGCTGCAGTTTCCGTCACCGAGCAATGGGCGCAGACGGCCGTCGCCGGTCCGCGCTCGCGGGATCTTGTGAATCTCCTGCTCGATGCGCCGCTAGATGCGGGCGAGTTCCCGTTCATGGGCTGCGGCGAGGTTTTGCTCGCGGGCGTCGCGGCGCGGCTCTTCCGCGTGTCCTTTTCGGGCGAGCACGCCTACGAGATCGCCGTGCCGGCCCGCTACGGCGCCGCCCTCTGGGCGCGCCTGGCCGAGCTTGCCCATGGGTTTGGCGGTGGCCCCTACGGGCTCGAGGCGCTGAACGTGCTGCGCATCGAGAAGGGCCTGCTGACCCACGCCGAGCTGCACGGGCGCACCACGGCGGAGGACCTCGGGCTGGGCCGGATGCTCGCGCGCGGCAAGGACTGCATCGGCAAGACGATGGCGCTCCGGCCGGGCCTGCTCGATCCCGAACGCGAGCAACTCGTCGGCCTGCGCCCGGTCAATACGGCCGAGCCGTTGGTCGCCGGCGCCCATCTGGTCGGCGAGGGCGTGGAGGCCGTTGCCGCCAATGACCGGGGCTACATCACGTCCGCCTGTCACTCGCCCACACTTGGCCATGCCGTCGCGCTGGCCTTCCTGCGCAACGGCCGCGCCCGGATGGGCGAACCGGTGCGTGCCGTCTGCCATCTGCGCGGTCTCGACGTCACCTGCCGGGTCGTAAGCCCGGTCTTCTACGATCCGGAGGGAGGACGCCTGCGTGACTGAGCTTGCCGCTGCTTCGCCCTTCGAGGGGCTGAACCTGCCACTGGCCGAGGGCGGGACGGTTCTGGCCGCGCTGCCGGATCAGCCGCGTTTCGCCATTGCAGCCGCGGGTGATGCGGCCGCTTCGATCTCGGCGGCTCTGGGCGGACTGCCCGATCCTGGCGAGCTCTCGGACTGGGGGCGCGCGCGGATATTCTGGGCCGGGGTCGGTCTATGGCTGGTCGAGGGAGAGGGGGCGCCGGCGCTTGCCCGGACCGCCGCGGATGCCGGGGCAGCGGTCACCGACCAGTCAGATGCCTGGGCGGGCCTGGCGCTCACCGGGCCCTGGACAACCGACACGCTCGCCCGCCTGGCTTCGATCGACACCGACCCCGCCGTCTGGCCGCCCGGGAGCACTGCGCGCAGCCTGCTGCGTCATACGCCGTGCCTCTTCGTCGCGATCAGCGGCGGCGTCGAACTGCGCGTAGCACGTTCATACGCGCGTACGGTCGTGGGTGATCTGGCGGAGGTCCTTGCCGCGCTTGCCGGGCGCTCCGCGCTGCCGGCATAGTCCTATCCGAAGGCGCCGTTCAGCCGGGCAAGCAGCATGAAGGCCCGGGCAGAGCGCGTGTCTGCAAGCTCGGATAGCTGTTCGTCGCTGGCATCATGGGCGAATTCGCTGAGGACGGCATCGAAGCGGCGGTGGAAGAACAGCGCGGCATCGCCGAAGATCGCGTCGGACTTGATGAGGCCGCCAGCGATCTCCAGGGCGCGTGCGTCGTGGATGCCACCGACCGAATCGACGTCCCCGCCTCGCGCGCCAGCGATGAACCGCCGCCAGGCGTCGGGGTCGGGCGCCTGGACGGGGAGGTCGTCCACGAAGACATCCCGCTGGGCGAGCAGGGTCAGAACGTCCTCGGCCGCCTGCAGCATCTGAGCGACGCTGTGGTGGCGCAGCGCGGTCTTCAGCGCACGAAAGCCTTCGTGGTCGTCGGGATCGCGTGGGAAGTTCAGCGCGCGCACGAGGATCGGCCAGTTGAGCACATCCACCGTCTCACGCGGTGTCTCAGTGGGGTTGGCCTGAAGCGGCAGGTCCTGCTGCGACGCGGCGTCCGTTCCGCCGCCCTTGCGCGCCGCCGCCTTGCGGCCCTTCGCCGGGGAGGGCGACTCCGGCGCAGCCGGCATCATCGCAGGCGGTGCGGCCTGCCTTTCGAGCAGATGAGCAAGGGCCGCCTCGATGCGCCCCTGGGCGCTCGCGATCGCCGAAAGCGCCGGGCGCGGGTCGATTTCCGGGCGGGCCGCGCTCGTCGCGGCGAGCCCTTGGCGCACGGCGGCCTCGATCGCCTGCGGAGAGGCGGGACCGTGCTGCTCCAGCGCCTCGCGCCCCGCCTGCAGCGCCTCGATCAGGGGCGGGGTCAGCTCGGCAAGGGCTGCGATCATCTCGCGCTGGTAGGCGAGCTCCTCTGCGAAGCGGGCGGCGATCCACACCAGAACCAGCGGCAGCACCAGCGCCACGAGAAAGAACAGTCCGTCGATGAACACCGTTCCGCGCGCGGCGGGTGCGTCACTGCCGAGAAAGCCGATGGCGTAGCTGACGACGACGATGAACCAGACGACGCTGACCAGCGCCGCGAGGCGGCGATGGCGCGGCAGCGACTGGAACCGCCCGAGGCTCCGCGCCGCCATCCCGCTCATGCGATCGCGCTCATACGAAGCTGACCGAACGGATCTCGTAGGATCGCACGCCGCCGGGCGTGTTGACCTCTACGCTGTCTCCGGGCTCCTTGCCGATCAGGGCGCGGGCCAGGGGCGACTTCATGTTCAGAAGGCCGTTCTCGATGCTTGCCTCGGGCTCGCCCACGATCTGGTAGGTCTTCGATTCGTCGGTGTCCTCGTCGATGACCACCACCGTGGCACCGAACTTGATCGGGCCGGAGAGGCGCGTCGGGTCGATGACCTCGCTGCGACCGATCAGGGCTTCGAGCTCGCGGATGCGTCCCTCGATGAAGCTCTG
>CAYLHK010000008.1:56069-61427 GCA_964383295.1 uncultured Rhodovulum sp. | reverse complement strand
CCTTCTTCATCGCCATGCTGGACGGGCTCGGGCCGGTGCCCTTCCTGCGGGCGGTTCGCGCGCATGAGCGGGCGGAGATGACGACCGTCTACCGGACCTATCTCGATGCCTCTGAGCTTCTCCCGCAGATCGCCTATTTCTTCCTGTTCATGCTCGGCGGCTTCACGGCCGCCTTCGCCGGGCTCGCGGGGCTGATGGCCCTTGTCGGAATGCTCGTCCTGCGCCATCTGCCAAGGGGAATGTGAGCGGCGCGGAGGATTGGCCATGGCCGGCGGATGGGCGCGCGATGGCGCGGTGAACGAGCAGATCGATGCCTCGATCCAGGACGAGCTGAAGCGACTGCAGGCGCGGCGCGGCCCCGTTGGCGAGAGCTTCACCCATTGTGCCGAATGCGAGGAGCCGATCCCAGAGGCGCGGCGGGCCGCCATTCCCGGGGTGAAGCTCTGCGTCGAGTGCCAGAACGCCCGGGATACGCGCCCCTCTGCCCGCATGGGCATCAACCGGCGCGGGTCCAAGGACAGCCAGCTGAAGTGAGCCCCGCGGGCCCACGCGCGGGCGGATTCGCACGCGTGCGAATCCGATCAACGGATTGATATTTATCAGCTATTTTTTGCGCGTTAACCGGATTTCAACGACTCGCGACGCCGGCGCAGCCTCTGCCACGGCCTTCCGTCCAGGATCGCGAGGCCGAGGCCGATCAGCCACATGCCGGCGAAATGCCGCGGCAGCAGCACCTCATTCAGGAACACGATCCCGAGCAGGCAGGCGCTGACCGGGACGAGAAAGGTCACCAGCGCCAGGTTGGTAGCGCCTGCCGTAGCGAGGATACGGTAGTAGAGCACGTAGGCGAAGGCCGTCGAAATCACCGCCACGCCGATCAGCGCGCCGACCGTCAGAGCCCCCGGTGGCGGCAGCGTCCAGGGCCGGTCGACGGCCAGCGTCAGCGGCAGGAGGATCACACTGGCGGCGACCAGCTGGCCGGTGGCCGCCGTAAGCGGCGCCACGCCCATGCGGCGGAAGCGACGGCCGAAGACGCTGGCGGAGGCATAGGACAGCGCCGCCGCGATACAGGCGAGCTGGGCGGCGACATGCAGGCCGAGCGTTTCGAGCGCGTCCGTACCGATCATCACCGCCACACCGGCAAAGCCGGTCAGCACGCCGGCAAACCGCGCCCAGGTCATGCGCTCGTCATCGGTCAGCGCATGGGCGAGCAGGACGGTGAACAGCGGCGTCGAGGCGTTGAGGATCGCAGCCACGCCGGAGGCTATATGCGTCTGGCCCCAGACGATCAGCACGAAGGGAACGGCGTTGTTGAGCAGACCCATGAGGAAGAACGACGCCCAGATCGGCCCCCGCGGCAGGCGCTCGCGACGCAGAGCCAGCACCGCGAGAAGGATCAGCGCGGCGAGCACGAGACGCGACACCACCACGGTCAGCACCGGCACCTCGCGCACCGCCACGGCATTGAAGAAGAACGCCCCACCCCAGATCGCGGCGAGAAGGACCAGCATCGCCCACTCCGTCGGCGTCATCGGGCGGTTGGAGACGGTGGACATTCTCGGACTCCCGACGCCCGGGCGAGTCGGGCAAGCGGCAGTTTGCCGGGAGGATGCAGGCGGCGCGACCCGAATCCTGCGACAGCGACGGAGACCGCAGCGCGCTGTTGCAGCGCGGGATATTTTGCGGGATGCTCGCGGCAAATCGCCATGGCAGGAATGCGGATGCGACACGACGGGGGACTTCTGATTGCCTTCGGAGCCGGACTGGCGTTGCTCGTCGCCATCTGGAACTGGTTCTCGCCAACGGGCTTTCTCGCACCGCTGAGCTCGATCGCCAGGACACCCGGGGCGGCGCTGATGATCGCCGCGACTCTGGTGCTGCTGGTCGCCGGGCTGGTGCTCGGCGGCACGACCACGCATCGCGGGTTGATCGGCTTTCTGATGATCGGGGCATTCTTCGGCATCCTCGGAACGGGGCTCGCGGGATGGCTGCTCGACAGCCAGATCTCGGTCGGCCTGATGGCAATCTGCGCGGTCGGCTGGCTGATCCGCGCCTTCAGCCGGAGACGGGCGCATGTCTGAGCGGGCGGGATGGTGGATCGGCCTGGCGGCGCTGGCCGCGTGCGGGGCAGCGGGGCCGATGGCGGCGCAACAGGTCACGTGGTCGACCTTCAACGGCGATCTTGGCGCGCAGAAGTTCTCTCCCCTAACCCAGATCACCCCTGAGAATGTCGGTGATCTGGAGGTCGCCTGGCGGGTGAACACCGGCGATGTCTGGCCGAACGCCCATGGCCGCCGCGCGAGCCACATGCATGACGGGCCGCAGCCCGACGCCTCGACCCCGCCGACCGTCTGGTCGGCGACGCCGCTCTTCGTCAACGATACGGTCTATGTGGGGACGCCCTTCTACCGCATCTTCGCGCTCGCGCCCGACACGGGCGCGGTGAAGTGGACCTATGACAGCCAGGCGGTGCTGGAGGCGCTGACCCAGCCCGACCTGAAGAACCGGGGCGTGGCCTACTGGCAGGCGGCCGCGCCGGCGGCCGGCGCGCCCTGCGAAAAGCGGGTCTATATCGGCACGATGGATGCCAAGTTGCATTCGGTCGACGCGGACACCGGCGAAGCCTGCGCGGATTTTGGCACCGCGGGCGTTCTCGACGTCAACGCCTACAACACCACGAACGCGAAATGGCCGCTGTCGCTCTTGCAGCCGCCGACGGTGTTCGAGGACACGCTGTTCCTCGGCTGGGCGGGCAAGGACTGGGCCGAGGCGGTGGACAGCCCGGGCTCGGTCTTCGCGCTCGACGCGCGCACCGGCGCGGTGCGCTGGACCTTCGAGACCCTGCCGGCCGAGGTGCGCGAGCTGACCGGCACGGCGAACGTCTGGGCCTCGATGTCGGTCGATCCGGAACTCAGGCTCCTCTACCTGCCGATCTCCTCGCCGAGCCCGAACTTCTACGGCGGCGCCTATCCCGAAGACCTGCCGGTGGTGACCTCGGTGACCGCGGTCAACGCCGACACGGGCGAGATGGTCTGGAGCCGGCAGCTCGTCCATCACGACATCTGGGACCTCGATACCAATGCAGCCCCCACGCTGGTCGATCTCGAGATCGGCGGGCGGACGGTGGCGGCGCTCGTGCAGACCTCGAAGCAGGGCTATCTCTACGTGCTCGACCGGGCGACCGGCGAGCCGGTCTATCCGATCGAGGAGCGCGCGGTGCCGGCCTCGACGGTGCCGGGCGAGCGCGCCTCGCCGACGCAGCCGCATGTCGCCCTGCCCGAGCGCGTGGTCTCCGACCGCTGGCCGGGGATCTTCGAGCTCGCCGACCGGATCAGCGGCGGCGCCTGCACGCGCCAGCTGCAAGGTCTGCGCGACGAGGGCTCGTTCACGCCGCCGAGCCTCGAGGGATCGGTGGTCTATCCGGGCACGATCGGCGGCATCGAATGGGGCGGCGGCGCGGTTGATCCGACCAGCGGCATCTACGTGGTGAACTATTCGAGCGCGGTGCAGATCTACCGGCTGATCCCGCGCGACGACTACGAGGGCCAGGCGGCGCGCGGCGGCGAGACCGGCGGCTTCTTCCCGCAGACCGGCGCGCCCTACGGGATGCAGTTGACGACCTTCCTCAATCCGCTCGGGATGCCCTGCTGGAACCCGCCCTACGGCTCGATCACCGCCTATGACCTGAAGACCGGGGCGCGGCTCTGGGACAAACCCTTCGGCCAAGTCCAGCACTGGGGCTTCTACATGCCCGAGAGCTGGGGCTCGATCACCATCGGCGGGCCGGTGATCACCGCGAGCGGGCTCGTCTTCATCGGCGCCTCGATGGACAGCCGGGTGCGGGCGCTCGATCTCGCCACCGGCGAGGTGCTGTGGAAGGGGCTGGTCGGCGCGCCGGCCGTCGCCCTGCCGGCGGTCTATGAGTACAACGGCCGGCAGTATGTGGTGTTCGTTGCGGGGGGCAACTCGATCCTGACGCCGCGGGTCAGCGACGAGGTCGTGGCCTTCGCGCTGCCGGAGTGAGGGCAGTGGCGCCGCTGCATCTGGAAGACCTGCATGTGGGCCAGCGGTTCACCTCGTCCACGCGCGAGGTGACGGTCGCGGAGGTGAAGGCCTTTGCCGCGGAGTTCGACCCGCAGCCCTTCCATCTCGACGAGGCCGCGGCGGAGGCGAGCTTCTTCGGCGGGCTCGCGGCCAGCGGCTGGCACACGGCGGCGATGACCATGCGGCTGATCGTCGAGGCGGTGCCCTTCGGCGGCGGGGTGATCGGGGCGGGCGGCGAGATCAGCTGGCCGCGGCCGACGCGCCCCGGCGACGTGCTGCGCGTGGAATGCACGGTCGAGGAGATCCGGCCCTCGCGCTCGAAGCCCGACCGCGGCGTGGTGCGGCTGCGCTGCGAGACGCTCAACCAGCGCGGCGAGCTGGCGCAGGTGCTGGTCGCCAATCTGGTCGCATTCAGGCGCGGCTGAGCCCTGGGCGCCTTCGCGCCGTTTACATTTGCCCTGAAACCCGGCAGAAGCGCGCGGCCAATCTGGAGAAGCGCAATGGGCTATCGCGTCGCCGTCGTCGGCGCCACGGGTAACGTGGGCCGGGAAATGCTGAACATCCTCGCCGAGCGGGAGTTTCCCGTCGACGAGATCGTGGCGCTGGCCAGCCGCAAATCCCTCGGCACGGAATGCTCCTTCGGCGATAAAACGCTGCGCACGCTCGATCTCGACACGTTCGACTTCACCGGCTGGGACATCGCCTTCTTCGCGATCGGTTCGGACGCGACCAAGAAGTACGCGCCCGTCGCCGCGAAGGCCGGCTGCGTCGTGATCGATAATTCGTCGCTCTATCGCTACGACCCCGAGGTGCCGCTGATCGTGCCGGAGGTAAACCCGGATGCGATCGAAGGCTATGCGAAGAAGAACATCATCTCCAACCCGAACTGCTCGACCGCACAGATGGTCGTGGCGCTGAAGCCGCTGCACGACCGGGCGCGGATCAAGCGGGTCGTCGTCTCGACCTACCAGTCGGTGTCCGGCACCGGCAAGGAGGCGATGGACGAGCTCTGGAACCAGACCAAGGGGATTTACGTCCCCGGCCAGGAGGTCGAGCCGAAGGTCTATCCCAAGCAGATCGCCTTCAACGTCATCCCCCACATCGACGTCTTCATGGAAGACGGCTCCACCAAGGAAGAGTGGAAGATGGTGGCGGAAACCAAGAAGATCATGGACCCCAAGATCAAGGTCACCGCGACCTGCGTGCGGGTGCCGGTCTTCGTCGGGCATTCCGAGGCGATCAACGTCGAGTTCGAGGACTTCCTCGACGAGGACGAGGCGCGCGACATCCTGCGCGAGGCGCCGGGCGTGCTCG